>QMZF01000027.1 GCA_003663055.1 Archaeoglobales archaeon
AGCAATCCCATAGCTCTCGCTGGGTTGCATGAATCGTGGTAGGTGACCTTCCAGTGATCGTTTCTGCTTTTATCCAGCTTTACCTTCTTGTGCGCTATTATGTCTGCAACGAATTCAGCGATGTGAACCATCTTACCTTCGGCAGCGTTCTCAAAGTACGTACCCGTAATCGGATTTATGGGATCTTCAAGTGTTTTTGGCAATGGATAGTTCATCGTCTGCATGAACTGATGTTTGTCCCTCCACATGTGTCCGCATTCTCCACCAAGGATCCACTTAACGCCGAGCCTCTCAGCCTCCTTGTATATCTTCTGGTTCAAAAGCTTTGCAAGTTCGTAGCTCTGGAATGTCCCGAAATTTCCTCCCTCACCAGCATACGTTGACCATGTGTAGTCCAAGCCTATCTCGTGGAAGAACATTATGTATCCCATGAATGCAAACCAGTGTGGAGAAGCGAAGTAGTCGCCTGAGGGAGCGACGAAGAGCACTTCAGCACCCTTCTTGTTTATTGGCACCTCAATTTCGATTCCTGTTATTTCATAGATGTCCTCAGCAGCAGATCGTAGGGCTCCAGCCATACCTCCTGGCAGTAAACCGAGGTGATTGCCCGTTCTTGCACACGCAGCAATCGAAATGTGAGTAAACCTGTGCGTAACACCTATCGAGTTGAGTATCTCTCTACCTCTCCAGACGATTTCAGCTGTATCAATGCCATATGGGCAGAAAAGCGAACAGCGCCTGCAGAGAGAGCACTGGTAGAAGTAGTAGTAGAGTTCTTTTATAACATCCTCGGTAAGCTCCCTAGCCCCGGCCCATTCCTTAAATATCCGGCCTGTTTTCGTAAAGTACCTCCTGTATATCGAACGTAGGAGTTCTGCTCTCGCAACAGGCATGTTTTTCGGATCACCAGTACCTTGGTAGTAGTGACACTTATCAGCACAAGCCCCACAGCGGACGCATATATCCATGAACAGCTTGAGCGGGCGGTACTTTTCGAGCTTATCCTTAAACTCTCTCAGAAATATTTCCTTCCAGTTTTCCGGCAGCTTCCAGTCCGGTTCAAGTGGATCCCAATCCCTAGTTGCGTATTCGTACGCAGGAACGTACTTCTTTAGGTATTCCGCATCCCTCTTTAAAATAGGATAGTGATAGAACCCATGCTTAAAGTCTTTCTCAGTTACAGGCTTTAGCAGTTCCCTCCAGCTCGGAAACTTTTGCTCGATTTTTAGTACGTCAGCCTTTTCCACTTCCATAGCTCACACCTCCGGTCTAACCTTATACCCTTCTTCAGCAATCTCATCAAGCTGATCCTTGTACATCTCGTAGTACTCTTCCCAGGTTATACCTTTAATTTCAGGATCCCAAGGATTTATATGGATGTGTACTCTGTTGTCGTTGGGCATGTTTCTAGTTGGGGAGAAGAAGATTCCCACAAAGTGCATGAGTTTGCTGAACGGTATGTAAGCGATGAGTATACTTACGAAGGTTAAGTGAACATAGAACAACCAGTGGATTCCTCTGAGAACTTCATAGGATGGTGGTTGGAACGTAAAAAGTCCTATCGCAAGTGTTTTCACATCATACAAATCGATTTTTATAAAGTACCTCATCAACGTACCGCTTATGAGTACTACTGCAAATAGAATGAGCGGTATGTGGTCGGATGGGAGGGATATTGTTCTCTCCCTAGCCAAAAACAGCCTTCTCCCCCACAGGAACGCTAGTGATACTAACGCAAGAACGCCAGTCACGTAGATGGATGGTACCCAGTATTTCATCATCCCATCGACCCAGTCAATCGTTTCGATGATATCCGGAACGGGATTCGTGAAGAACCTCATGTGTCTTATGAGTATTACGAGCAGAGAGTAATGAAACGCCATCGCAAAGAACCAAAGCCACCTCGTATCAACATGTTCATTTTTATCGTAGTAATACCTCACGTTTCTGAAGAGGCTTCGCATCAAGAACACTTCAAAGAACATTCTTATCACTGTGCCCAGCTTTGTTTGGGGACAATCAACCATATCGTACACCGTTCTCCTTATAAAAGGTAGTGGAGAAAATTCTTGACCTGCTGTTGTCGGTATCTTTAGTGGTACCGGGCTTTTCGCCCACTCGATTATTCGATAGATTACTCCGATTATAAATATTACAATCGCCACATATGGAACAACCACGCCGAAAACGTACTCGATCATCTCTCTCACCCCGCTTTTTCCGGCAGTATTGCAAAGAATCTAATGCCCAAAGCATATAGGAAGTAAACTGCGGCAAATATGCCGAAGAACATTAGCCATTCATGTAAACTTGGCCAGTACCAAAGCGGTGAGGCGTAGCTGTGTGGGTATATAGCCTCGTATCCAGGAACCAATTCTTTTGGAAACGCTAAGCCTGGCACTGTAACAAACATTCTCTCGCAGAATATGCCCAAGGTGTTAAGTGCCCCTGCTACGCTAAGCCAAGCCCCGGATTCTCTCACGCTCTTTATTGGGTTCCAGACTATGAAGACCGGTATTATTATTCCAACGATAAATATCATTACCCAGTACATTGTAAACCAGAACGGACTGAAGTATGCGAACATGCCTGCTTTCCAGTTTGCCGGTTCATACATCAGAGCGAAAAACTCACATATGAGCATATAACCGATTATCATTGCCGTTACTGCCATTATCTTTGCGAGATACCTCAACAAATTCGTTGAAAGTGGCCTTTTTATGAACTTAAACGTGAGGTAAAGTGTTATTATTGCCAGCCCTGTTCCACTCGAAATTGCCGAAGCGACGAAAATTGGACCGTGAAGTGGAGAATGGTAGAGAGCTCTAGAGTATATCATACCGACAATTAATCCAGTACCCGTGTGCACCGCTACTGCCCAAGCCACAGCCAGAATACCAAATATCTTTGTTAAGAGCTCTTTCTTTTCAAATCTAACCAAGAGTTCTATTAGAACGATCAAGAGGTAAGACGTATACAGAAATGCGTTCCAGGCGAACACAGAAGTAGGATTGAAGTTCAGTAAAGCGTTAGGAAGCATGTTGTCGAGCTTTCCGATGTCCATAAAGATGTACGCAAGAGCTGCACCGATCCAAAGTGCTGCAAACAGTGGACCAAACCTTGAAAACCCCTCAAATTCTTTCTTACCAACTAAATCTAAGGCTGTGAACACCAAAGCCGCTCCTGCACTAAGACCGATCGCCAGCAAAACACCAGCGATTATTAACCCCCAAGTTACCTCGTTGTTTAAAGCTGTGAGATAGTCACCGTGCATGTAGCAGTCAAGCCACGCAAGAACGCCAGCTGCAGCTATGGCTCCAGTTATTATGACAAAAGCCCAGTAGCCTGCCGATGCCCCGTCTATTTTTTTAAACTCGATTATTTCAGTCATCTTACCACCTCACAACTTGTAATAAACGCTCGGGTTCGTTCCAAGTTCTGCTCTTAGCTTGACCCAATGATACTTGGTGACGGCCTTGTAAAGTTCGGACTCCGGGTTAAACAAATCTCCAAATATCAGTGCTCCATTCCCTTCCCTATTGCATGCTTCAACACAGGCTGGAATAGGATTAGGCTTCCTCCCCTCTTTTTCAGCTCTTTCAATCTCTTCGTCTACCCTCTCCATGCAAAAAGTGCATTTCTCAACCACGCCATGTCCTCTTAACTGGGTTTTGAGATTAATCGGCTTGCCTTCTGGTAGGCCATGGAGTGGAGGATACCAGTTAAAACTCCTAGCTCCGAAGGGGCAAGCGATTATGCAGTACCTACACCCTATGCACCTGTGGTAGTCTATCAGAACGAGACCATCGGGCCTTTTAAACGTGGCCTTTGAAAGGCAGACCTCAGCACAAGCAGGGTGTTCACAGTGCTGGCACATTAATGGTAAATACACGATTTCGTCACCAATCTCCGACTTAAGCTTTATTATCTTAAGCCACTGCGGATCCCTCAGCTCATCATCCGGAAAATCGGGAACATTGTACTCCCTATCACACGCCACAACGCACGGAGGTTTTTCTCCTCTTGAAATGTAAGGTTCAGCACAATCCTTGCACTTTTCGGTATCGATAAACATTGCCCACCTGTATTTGGCAAGCCTTTCCTCGTTATTTCCCACAACATTTTCCAGATCAACTGAACCCTTAGCAATTGACGTCAAAGCTAGCGTTCCTCCAACAATCAGAAGTTTTCTGCGCGAAAGCTTGTAGATCGCCATGTCTTAACCCTCCAGTTGGGTTGTAGAAGGAATTCAGCAATATAAGCTTTTTGGTTTTTATTTAGACGTTTCAACTATTCCCTACTAAGGAAAAGTAGAAATTTTACGAGAAAAAAATATGTAACGCTCGTTCAAAGGAAGGTTATGAACACTAAACTAGTCAAACTGTTAATCCTTTAAAGCAAAGAGGCAAATGTTAATTAGAATAATATCGGCAATGCTCCCGTAATTAAACCGTAAATTATTTATGTGGGAATAAAGGCAAGAATGTAGAAGAGGTGAAACGTATGCCCGAGTTAGAGGTAAAAGGAAAGAAATTGACCCTTGACGAAGACGGATTTCTGCAGGACTGGGAGGAGTGGGACGAAGAGGTTGCAGAAGCTCTTGCAAAGGACACAAGGTTCAGCCCTGCGCCAATTGAACTGACAGAGGACCACTGGGAGGTTATAAGATACCTTAGAGACTATTTCATAAAGTACGGTGTAGCTCCACCCATCAGAATGCTTGTTAAAGAAATGAAGAAGAGACTTGGCAAAGAAAAGGGCACACTTGAATATGTATACAAATTGTTCCCACAAGGTCCTGCTAAGGACGCCTGTAGAATCGCAGGCTTACCCAAGCCGACTGGGTGTGTCTGAAAATTATCTATTTTTTTTACAGTTTTTTGCAGTTTTGATAAATTTCTCCACCATAGCCGGATAGGATAGAACGTGTAAGTGGATATAGTTTGCTTGGGTATTTTCCTTTAGAATTCCGTCACGTGCTCCATCTATTCCTTTACCCCTCTCAACCCTGAAAACAAAATTCGGCTTTTCTTTCAGAATCACTTTTGAGTAGTGGAACTCATGCCCGAAAACCGTATCTCCCTTCCTTGCAATCGGACAATCTCTTTCAGCCTTATATATAGAATATCCAAGCGCTTGGAATTTTTTGTGCATCTCTGTATCGTAAGGCATGAATCCAACCATTTCGTACTCACTCCCATCTATCAGTCTCAACTTTTCGCCAAGGTACATAAGCCCGCCGCACTCCGCATATACAGGCCTTCCAGACTCACAGAACTCATAAATCTCCTTCCTAAGACTTTTGTTCTTCTCAAGCTTCTCGGCAAACACCTCAGGAAAGCCCCCACCTATGTAGAGAGCGTCAACGCCCGGAAGCTTCCTGTCGTTTAGGGAATCTATAAAAATTAGCTCCGCTTTCGATGCCAGAGCGTCTATGTTATCTTCGTAATAAAAGTTGAAGGAGCGATCCCTCACAATCCCAATTCTAACGTCTGAGGGTTTATGCATGAAAACAGGATGCTCTGGAACGTCTTCAAGCGTGGGTGCGTTGTTTGCCGCTTCGACTATCGCATTGATGTCAACATACTTTTCCACAAACTCTGCAAGTTTGTCGAATATGTTCTCAAACTCCTCTTTCCTCTCATAAGCAGGAATTAAACCGAGATGCCTGTCTGGAATAATGATGTTGCTCCTAGGTACAACTCCAACAACCCTAACCTTTGCAAGCTTTTCTGCTGCAAGTCTCGCTTTCATCGCATGTCTCTCGTTGCCCACCCTGTTCAAAATCACACCCTCTATCCTAACCTTAGGATCAAAGAGTTTGTAGCCAAGGATTAGAGGAGCTACAGTTCTGGACATTCTTTCAACGTCCGCTACGAGAATAACCGGACACTTCAAGATTTTGCTGACTTCAGCCGTGCTTCCCTTCTCATCTATTGCATTATGAGAGTCGTACAGCCCCATCGTACCTTCAATGACGGCTATGTCTGCATCCCTAAAGTTTCGCTCAAAGGTTTCGATTAAATCCTCTTTTGCAAGCATAAAGCTGTCTAAGTTTCTGCTTTGTCTTCCCGTCGCAAAGTAGTGAAAGCTGGGATCTATAAAATCCGGCCCAACTTTGTAGGGCTGAACCCTATAGCCGCGATTAACGAGAGCTCGCATTAAGCCAATGGAAATCATCGTCTTGCCGATTCTACTCCTAACCCCGCTGATAATTACGCGAGGGATATCCATGCTTCTCGTTGCTTTTTACCGTTTATAAAATTTGTTTCAGATACTAAATGAAGAAAATTTATTAAAAAAGAAAAATTAACTTTCCTCCTCTTGTGGTTGCTGCCTTGCCTGCAATGCTCTCTCCTTAACTCTGACGAAGTACAGAGCAAACGGCCTGTATGCAAGGTGGGACCACTTCGTGAAAGGCACTTCTAAGCCTAAAAGCGGAACCGTGAACGCAAGGTGGAGTGCGAAGGTGTAGTACGTTGGAATCGGCATGTCGAGTTCCATGAATATTCGGACTAAAAGGCCCGTAAACACTGTACACCAGAGCAAAATCAAGAACATCCAGTCCGTTGAGTGGGAATACTTGTGGGCCGGATCCTTCTTCCTGATCCTCTCTATTATGAATATGGTCGTTGCAATTAACATAGCACCCATCGAATACGTCCATGCAATCTTTACGGGGTGCCATGGAGGTGGAAATGGATAGTTAGTTAGGGAAGGATACTCTCCAAATATCTCTCCGAGCGGGTAATCTATCTGGACGAGTATGAATGCAACGGTATATCCAGACATCAGCAACCAGTGCTTCCACCACATCGACTTGTTCCCACACAGCCTCAGCCTTGCCTGAGTTGCGAAATGAACAATCAAAGTTTTCAGTTCGCTGATGTACAAGGAAAAAGGAGCGTTTACGCCCTTCATTATATACTTATGCATGCGGTAGATGTTCGAGAGTATCAAAATTGCCAGTACTGTTCCAAAGGCGTAGCCAGCGGGATGAACGATTTCTGCTGGAGCAAAAGTTTCTAGTTCCGTGTGCTCTGTAACAATTGGCCCGTGGAAGCGGTAGATTATCGCTAGGGTTGCGAAAAACAGAAAGCCTACGGAGAAAATCTTCCAAACCTTTGACGTGTACAGCCTCTTCGATAAGCCTGTCCAGTCGTATCTGCTAGTCAAATATCTCCTTAGAGACATCATTAGTTCTCCTGGATCTGCCTGCCTTGGGCACGTTTCAGAGCACTCACCGCAGTAGTAGCACAGCCATGGTTCTACGCTTTCAAGGATTTTTTGCTCAAGACCGAGCTGCAAATAGCGTATAAGCTTTCTAGGAAAAGCTACTGAACTTTCAGAAAGGGGACAAACAGCCGTACAGTTTCCACAATTAAAACACACGGTAACAGTTTTCGCACCAAACTTCTCAAGTTCTTTTGCCAAGTCGGGATTTACTCTCGTCATTCGCCTTCCTCCACTCCTTCTTTTACTGCCAACTTATACTTGTAGTAACCGCCAACCTCCTCATCCGGCTCAACCTGGCCGTACTTAAACATCGTCATAACATACCAAGTGACCACACCAACGGGCATCTTGACTTCAGAGGCTATCTCAGGAATTGTTTTCGGCCCAGCCTTCAAACATTCAGTAATCTGCTTTATTATCTTTCTCTGCTCCTTTGACCTCTCTATCACCTCTTCTCTCGGTTTTACTCCTTTTTCTCTGAGCTTTTTGACCGTTAACTCCTTCTTTGCTTTTTTAGGCTTTTCTTCAGCCTCGGCCATTTAATCCCCTCCCGCAGCCTCTATTGATTTCCTCAGCTGATCGTAGTAGTATCCACGCAGATTAATCGCTTCCGTTGGGCATACAGCCCCGCAAGCTCCACAACCCTTGCACAGCGCTTCTTTAATAACAGCCTTACCGTTTTCAATTCTTATTGCGCTCGCTGGGCACTCGTCAACACACTCTCCACACCCATCGCATTTCTCAGGATCTATTTCGGCAATGAAAGGTTCGAGTTCAGCGTAACCTTTAACAAGGTACGTATCGGCCTTCGCTACGGCAGCTGAAGCTGAGGCTGTTGTTTCAACCGTATCCTTTGGTCCCTGACACGTTCCCGCTACAAGCACACCTCCAATGGCCGTTTCAACTGGCCTTAGCTTTGGATGGACTTCTTGTAAGAATCCATCTCTGCTGAACGGAACTCTTAGCATTGTAAATACGTCGCTCATCTCAGGCTCCATGCCGACTGAAAGAACGACTAAATCGACAGGAACTTCCAGCTCCTCACCACCAGTCAAAGCGTCTTTGACCTTTACAACCAGCTTTGTTCCGCTCTTCTCAACTACTGGCGGGTTTTCTGGATCGTATTTTATGAACAGCATGCCTTCTGTTCCCGCTTGCTCGTAATAGCTTTCATATTTTCCGTATGCTCTTATATCCCTGTAGATGTGGTAAATCCTAAGATCTCCAAACTTTTCGAGTGCTCCAATAGCTGCATTCAGCGTCGCAACACAGCAGTACCTCGA
>QMZF01000028.1 GCA_003663055.1 Archaeoglobales archaeon
AGTTATCAGCGTTCCCGCAAGGTACATACATACGCCTGTAGAGGTCATAGACCTAGAAGATCTAAAAAATGCTGCCATGCTCGTCGCCAGAGCCCTAGAAAGGGCAGATAGATACTTCAAGTAGTTCTTAAAGCTTGAGTTGAGATAAATACGATCAACCCGTGATGCCTTTTTTGTGAGCGAACAAAAATAAAAACTATATTCCTTCCTCTTAGCCCTAGCAATTTTTTAAACAAAGCATTTTGCTGATTCTATTACCCCAAGACATTTCTCATCGTTGTAAAATACATGTTAGTTCAGTTCAGACTCACCTTAACAATCAAAATATCCTGTCCTTCGCCTCTTCCTACAGCAAAATCTTTAAGCGAGCCTTTGGCGTCGTTTAAGCCTAAGGTGCAAGACCTGAACGTCCGATTCACACTTTCGACTGTTACGTCTATGTTTGACACTTTGCAGTTCACAGAGCGCACTTCTAAGCTTTGATTCCGAGTAGCTCCAACGCAATAAACAGCATCACCAAACGACACGACATCCCGTAAGTCGCTCCCACTCATAACAATTCCCTGAGCTTCATCGCTCTCTGGATTGAAAATAGCAAGAAAGCTATTGCCCTTCGGAAGTCCTCCGACAATGTATACATTCCCCCTGTCAACATAAAGACGGTTTGGGAGACTCTCTTGAACGAGAAGCTTTGCCCAGCGGAGATTTCCGTCGTGGTCGAGCATGAGTATCGCCGTAAAAGAGTTTATCCAGCCCAACACGTAGATTCCGCTCGGAGTAACATACATAGATTTCAAATCTACATATCCGTCTTTGACGATTCTCTTAACCCACACGAGATTTCCCTGCGAGTCGAGCTTGAGAAGGTATACGTTGTCAAGTACATAGATGGAATCGCCAAAAAGTCGCATATCCGTAATAAGTCCGAACGGATACCTGCACCAGAGAACTTTGGGTTTATCCGGATCAAGCTTAGCTAAAAAGTTACCTCCAACGAACAAATATCCATCGCCATACGTAACGGCTGTTGTATCAGCATACACATCTTCAAGTTTCAACTCTTTAGCCCACACGAGTTCACCTTCATCGCTCAATTCCAGCAGTACACCGTTCTTGGAGGTCGAAACCGCAGAATAAACGCAACCAACACCCTCACTTACATCCCAGACCCACTCATCTTTATCAGTCCTCCAGATTTTAGCCCAGAGTACTTCGGTATTATTGAATCGTATTATAATGGCATCCCTGAACTTGGATGTGTGAACAAAACCGCCGACGTAAACCCCCTGAGCTACGCTCCAAGCATCATCTACACCAATACTGCCAATAATTCTGTAGGATACCCCATATCCGTTAGCTTGGAGTGTTCCTACAACTGAGTCCTTCTTGAGAAAGTCTGGAGTAACTGAAAAGCGAGCATCTAACAATATTTGAAGACTTGAGTAAGTCGAAAACTTGGGAACTCCGCTCACAGTAACCTCGAGTTTGTAGATTCCGGGCTTTAGCTTCAGTCTCTCATCCAGATTATTTTTCCAGAAGAAGGCAATTGGATATCCCTTTTCACTATAAATTTTGGCACTCTCCCTAAGCCCTTCTCCAACTAAATTGATCTTCACATTCAATTCTGCAAAGTTGCTGGAGCCGAGAATCTTTCCACTTCCGATAGATAAACTCGTGATGTTCTCGCTTGCATCTATTGTTAAAATCCTCTTCAACTCAAAGCGTTTACTCTCCTCAACTTGCCCTTCATATTCTATTCTAATCCCAAAACTTGGCCACAGCGTTTTAGCAACGCTAACATTACTGAGGGGCAAGCACGCTTTAGAAGAGTTTACAATCACGACCTTCATTTTTTCGTAAATTGGCTCTCCGTAGATTATTGCTATTGGAAATTCCTCTTCAACTACCTCCGCTCGTTTGTTAGCTTCTTTATATGGAGTTACCCAAATTATTGCTACAGCTAGAATTAGAATGATTAAAATAATTAGCTTTGCACAATTTTGCATGTTCAAGCAATAGCTACTAGAATTTTAAAACCTTTTGAACATCCAAGTTTTATAATAAATTGCCAATCCTGCAAACTCATCGTATTCCAAAAATGCAATTAGCTCAGCTCAGATCGGACTTGTCCATAACAACCGGCATCGGTAAAATTTAATCCTCGCAGTTCAGAATTCGGCTCATGGAGATGCCGATAATACCACCTGAAAGAGAGGACGACATCCACAACATTGAATTCGTCAACAATGCTGAACTCGTACTTTTCATGGCTGGAAACCAGTTTATGGTGATGGATGAGCTAATTAAAGCGTTTCAGGGCGAATACGGTGTAGAGCGAATTTTTTATGAGACTCTACCGCCAGGGTTGTTACTCAAGCAGATACTCGCTGGAGGCGCGATTTTTAAGGGAAGAACTTTGCCTGGAAAGCCCGATGTTTATTCTTCGGTAAGCGAGGATGCAATGAGGGTTTTGAAGGAGAGAGGAGTTATAGGCGATTATTTTGTCTACCTCCACAACCGCATAGTCCTGATGGTACCTGAGGGAAATCCTGCGGGCATTAAATCTGTGCTCGATCTTGCAAAGGATGAGATACGAATATCACAGCCAAATCCGGAGAACGAGGACATAGCGAAGTACATAATCGAAATGTACAGTAAAGCGGGTGGAGAAGGACTCGTAAGGAAGATTATGGAGGAGAAAAGAGAGAAGGGCACAACAATTCTCACCCTTGTCCATCACAGAGAAACTCCCAAGAGAATTCTAAGCGGTGAAGCAGATGTTGGGCCGGTTTGGGCTACAGAGGTTGCATACGCAAGAATGAGGGGCTTGAGGGTTGAAGCTGTCGAAGTGGGAGAAGAACTCGATCAAAGGGACAGGGTAAACTACTACATAACTAAGCTCAAAAACTGTCCAAATCCAGCAAATGCGGAGAAGTTTCTTGAATTCATTAAGTCGGAAAAAGCACAGAAAATTTACGAAAAGTATGGGTTTGTGCCGCACTTCAAATTTTAATGACTTCGAGACTCATTATCAGATCGAAAAATTATGTTTTTTAATCTGATTAATCTTTTTTTATCGTATCACTATCCATAAGTCTTAATAAGTACCCACCTATCCTGTTTTGATGGAAATAAAGAAAATAGGCGAGACGCTTGAACTCGCAACCGAAAGGCATCTAAGGGTTAGTATAAATGGAATGGTCTTCAATATAGCTTGTACTCCTATAAACGTGGAAGAACTAATTATCGGCTTCATTGTTACCGAGGGAATTGGAAAGTACGAGGATGTCAATAAAAGCGTCAATGTTCACATTTCCGATAACTTAATAGAAGTCGATCTGCCAAATGTATCGGAGTTGACGCTCACTTCCTCTGGGAGTATTAGCGTCAGTAATGAAAAAGTGGGAAGAGTAAAGGCGGGAGAGAAGTTCAGGATAGAGGAATTGCAAACCTCTCTACAATACCTTGAAACGGAGGAATACAAGAGAACGAGGGGCTACCATATCGCCGCTGTTGTAAGCAAAAAGGGGCTAGAGGCGAGGGCCTACGACATAGGGAGACACAATGCAGTGGACAAAGCCGTAGGTATGTGTGTGAAGAAGGGTATAGCCCTAAACAAAACGTTTCTTCTACTTTCAGGCAGAATTTCGAAGGGAATAGCGATGAAGTGTGTAAGGGCGGGTATTCCACTCATAGTTTCCAAAGCGGCGATCCTCGACTCCGCAATAGAGCTGTGCAAGCAGACTGGACTTTCAGCCGTTTCGTTCGCAACGAACATAGCAGTGATGGGGGATGCGCTCGAAGTTTGAAGTGCTTAGAAAAATTCTGGACGAACGCATAGCCATCGCGTTCTCTGGCGGAGTTGATAGCTCAACGCTCGCAGCGTTATGCAAAGCCTGGAACGTTGACGTAATCGCTATAACAGCCAAGATTCCATTTATTTCCAAAAGAGACCTTAAAAATGCAGAGAAAGCTGCGAAAGAAATTGGAGTTTTTCACATCGTTGTAGATGCCGAACTTCCACCAGAGGTTTTCGAGAACACGCCTCTGAGATGTTACTTTTGCAAGAAGACCATTCTGCGCAGGATAAAAGAGGTGGCAAGGAAGAGAGGTTTTGAAGTTGTTGCGGACGGAACCAACGCAGACGACATACTTGAAAGCCGTCCAGGGCTCAGAGCACTTGAGGAGGAAGGAATTCTCAGCCCCTGGGCTTCAGCTGGGTTTACGAAAGAGGAAATAAGGAGAATTGCAAAGGATTTGGGTTTATCATTTTACAACAGACCGTCAAACTCTTGCCTTGCTACTCGTATTCCACATGGTGAGAAAATAAGGCTGAAGGATCTAAAAAAGGTGGAACTTGCGGAAGACATTTTGCTTAAACTCGTTGGAGAGAGAAGAGTCAGGGTAAGAAAGTTCGGAAGTAAAGCAGTGGTTGAAATTGAAGAGTTTGAAAGCGTAAAAGAAAATTTGGCAAACGCTGTTGCTATGCTGAAAAGTATAGGTTTTGAAGAAGTCGTCTTCCTAAACTAGAATGTTAACTAAGTTCTTTCATACCTTTCCATCTGTCTTTAAAGGCTTTAAAGGCGTAGAAAATCACAGCTAGCAATCAATTTTCCTCTCTAACTGAATTGATCTCGTTCTGCAATGATAAATCCGACTCTTGGCTTTTATCCAATCGTAACTATAGCGCAAAATCAGTACTAACCTTATTAAGTGCTCTCCACAAGAGCTTGTAATACAAAAAGTTTTTCAAAAACTAAGATGAGCTAATGGAGGATGAACAGAAAACCCAAAATCCTTATTACAAACGATGACGGGCTTTATTCTGCGGGCTTAAAGGCTAGCTACGAGGTTCTTAAAGAGCTCGGCGAAGTTTTTGTTGTTGCTCCAGCGGTTCAGAAGAGCGGTGTTGGGAGGAGCATATCAATAATGGAGCCGATAAGGGTTTCAAAGGTACATGTGAATGGAATGACGAGTTATGCAGTTGACGGAACACCAACGGATGCGGTTATAATAGGAATCCACGAAATAATTGGAGAGCTTCCAGATTTGGTTGTTTCAGGAATAAACATGGGCGAAAACATATCGACCGAAGCGGTAACGACTTCTGGGACTGTTGGAGCGGCACTGGAAGCGGCAACGCAGGGAAGCGCTGCCATAGCGATATCGCTCGAAGTGCCGGACACGGACAAATTCGAGCTGTTCAAGCCTCGCGATTTTACCGCAGCAAAGTCTGTTTTAAGAAAAGTTGCAGAACGAATTCTGTCGGATGGAATGCCCGAAGGTGTCGATGTTTTCAACATAAACGTTCCATCTCAGCCTTCTGCAGAAATCGAATTTACAAGGCTGGCGAGAAGGCTTTACGTTACGAGGATTGAAGAAAGACTAGATCCGAGAGGGAGGAAGTACTACTGGATAGACGGTATAGAGATAGAGGATGCCGAAGAGGGAACAGACTTGCATGCGTTAAGGAATGGAAGGACTTCAATAACTCCTCTAACCCTCGATTCCACCGCAAGAATCGACTTCAACAAGCTTAGAAGGTGGTTCGATGGGGGGGAAGGTTAACGCAGCAAAAAAGGCTGCTGGGATGGTGGAAGATTGCTCGGTAATAGGGATTGGAAGCGGCACGACTATAGAAATTTTCCTTGAGGAGCTTGGGAGAAGGATAAAGGAGGAAGAACTGACCGTTTACGGCGTTCCTTCATCGTATCAATCACATCTAGCTGCGTTGAAGAACGGAGTCAAGATTGTCGATCTCTTTCAGTATCCAGAGCTCGACATATGCTTTGACGGGGCCGATCAGGTCGATGAGAATTTTAACTGCATAAAAGGTGGGGGAGCGGCTCTTACAAGGGAAAAGATAGTCGCAACAGCATCAAAAAAGGTGTACATAATCGTCGATTCGTCAAAGATCGTTGAAAGACTTAATATGCCGGTTCCCATCGAAGTCTTGCCTTTTGCCTGCGGGTTTGTGGAAAAGAAATTAGCCGAAATTGGAAAGCCTGTTATTAGAACGGGAAGCGGCAAACTCGGGCCGGTAGTTACAGACAACGGAAACTTTATCATAGATTGCGATTTTGGAGAAATTAAAAAACCTGAAGAGCTGGAAAGAGAAATTGATGAGATTCCTGGGGTTGTGGAAAGCGGAATATTCTGCTCGAAGCTGATAGATGGGGTTATAGCGGGTTATGAGAATAAAGCTGAGATTTTAAAGGGTAAAATTAGACATCAAACCCAAAGAGGTAAAAACTTAAGCTCCCATACGTTTAAGCCATGACCATGTACGTGCCATGGAGGCGAGTAGCTTCCTGGCACTGCACAGCTTGCGGCATTTGCTGTTACAAGTATAAAGTCAAGCTAACGTTTTACGAATATTTAAAACTTAAACCCACGGGATTCGTTGAGGAGAAAACAGGAAGGTACTACATAAGGAAAATTGGTAACCGCTGCCCCTTCCAGGTAGGTAGACTCTGCTCTCTCCAAGGCGAAAGGAAACCCTTAGCCTGTAAACTCTATCCATTTCTTATCAGAAAGAAGGGAGAAGAGAGAGCTCTCTTCGAGCACAACGGCGAGGAATTCTACGTTTACGTGTGTACGGATTGCCCAAATGTTGTGCTTGGAAGCTCAAGTAAGAGCATGGAGAGGCTCGTGAGGGAAGCGATAATGCTCTATACGGGTGAGAAGAGGAACGTGGAGCTGATAACAGCCTCTTTTTAGAAGAGAGTTTACGAGGAGAGACTTATTCGATTAGACCCTTGAGCGCTACATGATATCGCCGCAACACTACGAAAAGTACGATCCCGAAAATCCAGTAGTCATCGTTTTGAATTCTTGCAAAGAGGGCAAGGGGTAAGCAGTAACAAAACCAATCAAATTTTACCCAAGATTGTCTCGCATAACCTATCATAGAACATCTCAATGTCGAATTTTCTGTAGATGTAAACGGTATACCGATCATCTGTCTTTTTGATAGTAAACAAAGCCCAGTAGCCACCACTTCTCGGTGTTATTATGCGCTCTCTAGCGGTAATAGTATCTGCAACTTCAATTTCAAACTTATCGAATCTGATGGATTCCGGCAACGCTATTATGAGTTCAAAACCCTCTAGGAATTTGAGGATGAAATCTTCGATTTCGGGATCGATATAACCATCTGGCCTTACGTAGTACATCTTTCTTCCCGCGCGCATCTTTATTTCGATGTCACGCTTCATGTTCCAGCTTGATGACCGTATCGAAGCCTTTAATTTCTGTATGCGTTGTTACAAGGATCTTTTTAACGGCCTTTAGTTGTTTGATCAACGATACGGCTCTTTTCGTATCAGCCCAGCAACCATCCGTTAGGCAAACAAATACATCGGTTGCTTTTATCTTTTGCTTAAACTGAGATACTATTGGAGCGAATACAGTTCCTCCACCATGCTTAAATTTAACTCCAGTAACATCCTTCAACCTTCTAACCTTACGTACGTCTCTTACAACCACATCCCACGTAACGAGTGTAACAGCCGACTCTTTCGATGCTTTTAGAACTTCCGACATAAACTGCTCGAATTCCTTGTAGCTTATGCTACCGCTAACGTCGACAAAACACCAAACGTGCGGTTTTGAAATCTGTCTGTATCCGGGAAAATCTGCAATTTTACGGCTGACCCTCAACCACGTCTGCATGAACGTTTTTGCTATCCCGTTAGTTATCGCCTGACGCAACAAACTTCTCCATGAGACCTTGGACTCCAGTAAGCTGTTTAGAATCCACTCTTCTAAGTTTGTTAGCCTGTATCCTGCTGCTTTTGCGGCTATCAGGGATTCAACTATGACCTTCTCGATCCTTCCTTTAAGCTCTTCCTGAGGAGCTTTCACAAGCTCCTGCTTCCCCTCGTTCAGGACTTGTCCATTTAAAACTTCATTGCCCAAGCTTCCGGGATTTGCCAAATCGCATGCCACAGCCACAGCTTTTGCCTCTTTTTCAAGCAGTTTCTCAAAGAGCTCCTCCGCTGAAAGCTTTTCAACCTCATCCTGCCGAAAGCCAAAGAAGGTTAAATCCGAGCTCACACCTAAGGATTTTATATAGAAGTTCACTTTTGCATCAATTGCGGTGTTTGCGTATGCATCAAGGATCTCAATCGGATAGCTTGCAGATTTTTCTCTAACCATCTCAACCTTTCTGAACGGGTGTTCAAGCAGCACATGAAGGAGTTCGTGAATGACCGTTACAACCCTGCCGATTTCATCCTGCATCGCCCAGTCCTTATACAAGTACATCGATCTCCCATCCGTTTCCGCAAGAACCCTGATCGAACTTCCATGAACGTTTACGACTTTTTCAACGTTTGCGTAAACTACTCTAAGCTGCTTTGAAAGAAAGTAAAGCGTTGGAAATCTGCGGGCAAGGATTAACAAGCATTCTTTGAACATTTCATCGGCCTTCAAGCTTCTTCACCTTCATAAAGACGTTTATGAAGTGCTTTGCTATGCCCTTAAACTCCTCCGAATTAATCAT
>QMZF01000029.1 GCA_003663055.1 Archaeoglobales archaeon
AGCAAGCTTGGCCTTCTCCTGCCCAACTATGGCTGAGAAAGGAAAGATCATTCTTTCAGCTTCTCCCATGCCTCTACCACCATAGAAGCTTTTTCACCCCAATTTTCGACGTCGTCCATCGAGTAAATCTCGATAGCTCCTCCTTGCACTTCTCCGCTAATCGATTCCTCAAGAATACCCTCGATCTCACCGTAAACCTCCCTCAATTTCTCGAGTAACTCCTCATCAGCATGCCATAGACCTCTCTCGGCAGCTTCAACGAGCCTCCTCGCTATTTCCTCCAATGCATAAACGTTGTTCTCTTCAAACCACCTTTTCATCTCCTCGTCTAGCACGTATGTATTCGCTATCTCATCAAAAACCCACTTCTCAACGAGCTTTGTTGTAGCAGACCAGCCGTAGAGGTGCAGAATTTTTTTAGAGAACTCGTTAGCTCCTCTGTAGCCGTGCTTCTTCATACCTTCGATCCACGCGGGATTGAGGAGCTTAGCCCTGACTATTCTCTCGATTTCATCCTTCATCTCTCTAACGGACGTCGCTGAAACATCCTTCGTATCGACGACTACTATCTCCGGATTTTTGCCTAAGCTTTTTACGGTGTTGTAAAAGCCGCCGTGGTAGGAGAAGTAACAGCAGCAGTTGAATATGTCGTGTTCGTCGCTTATGTGGTTTCTCGTTATGACATCCACGCTCTTGAGGTTCAGGATTAGACTTTCAACTGCCTGCTTTCCGAAGTGCTTTCTCGTGTACGCATATCCACTCCATTGAACCCATGTCTTTGCGAGGTCTTCATCACTCTGCCAGGCTGATGCCTCGACGGCATAATTTACACCAGATCCATAGGTTCCTGGCGGGGAACAGAAGACTCTGCAGAGAACGAGCTCTTTATCCACTCCAAGTTCGGAAAGTTTTGAGACGTGCTCGAGGTAGTGCTTCCTCACGTAGTTCATATCGGTAGGCTCATCGAGCATCGCTACCTTTGTGACAGCTTCATCGATCATGTAGATGTAATTGGGCAGAGTGTCGCGAACGATTCCGCTAATTCTAATAACAACGTCGATGCGTGGCCTTTTAAGCTCCTCGAGGGGGATTACTTCAAGTCCTTTAACCTTTCCAAACTCCCAGACCGGCTTTACGCCTAAGAAGTGGAGAATCTGGGCAATTTGTTCTCCATCAGCTTTGTAAGCATCTATACTCCAGAGCCACTCGCCAATGGACTCTGGATATCTGCCGTGCTTTATTTTGTAGTGCTCTATGAGCTTTTCAGCAGTTTCAACTCCAATTTTCCAGGCTGCTTTCGTTGGAATAGCTGTAGGATCGATGGCAAAGAAGTTCCTGCCTGTGGGCAGAATTTCAATTTTACCTCTTGTTAGCGAGCCCGAAGCTCCGGGTTCAACGAATTCTCCGCTGAGACCCTTTACAAAGCCATCGTATTCCTTGCTGCACTCCTTGATCTTCTCAGCTATTTCGATGGCTCTGGAGAATGCTTTAATAACCCTTCTGATTTTTTCTTTTTCTTCTGACCTAACTTCAAGCATACTAACACCTCAAGCTGCCAACGTGCTTTTCAACGACGGCTGCAATGTTTTCACCACGTAGATCGCTCGTTAACAACTCATCTATTATCGCAACGGCCTTTCTGTGGAGCAGCTCAAGAGTTTCGGCATTCGTCATCCCAAGACTGTTTACAGCCGAAGGATTTCTCCTCATCTCGTCGTAGTCCAAGCCAATATATTCCGCAAGTACCCTCCTTATCGAGGGAAATTCGTGACTGTCGTAGGCCATAACCGTCGCAACATGTTCGGCAAGTTTTTTTACGTTTGGATGAGCAAAGATGTGCAAGCCGTCTTCAATCTGAGTCCCTCTAACTGCTTCAATATAGCGGTGAATTTCCTCGATAGCTTTCTCGTCTTTGCCTACAGGCACGTTGTTCTCCTTTGCTTTGGTAATTATCTCTTCGTAAATCTTCTCAGCTCTTGCCTCTTCGCCGAGCTCTTTAGCCTTGGAGTACTGCGTTAAAAGCTCTTCAAGTTCTTCGAGCGCTTCAGCCATCATCACTGGCGGATAGATATGGTCTACGATCGTTGCGTAGCTCCTCCTCTTCGCTATAACTCCCTCCATCGGATTCGCAACGTTGTAAACGTACAGATGCGGAACATCATCAATGCTTATCTCCGGCCAGCACGAAGGAGACAATCCAACGCCTTTACCCGGCCTGAATTCCAAGTAGCCGTGCGTGCCGAAGTGAACGATCAACTCAGCCTTGAACACCCTCGTAATCCAGCGATAAACTGCAAGCCATTGATGCGGAGGAGGAATTGTTGGATTGTGGAGAATTCTGCAAACTTTGCCATCGCACCTGCTGCCTGCACACCCAAATTTCGGTTGAGGTGTTATGAAGACGTTACCGAAGAGCAGTCCGGGAATCACGAACTTGCCGTTATAAACCATACCAACCAGTTCCTTGTCAACCCTGCCGGACAGAACGTCTTCCGGCCTTCCCCACTCCTTTACCATCGCTTCCCTTACATCTGAAGGCAACTCGTTGAACCATTCCATGTAAGTATCACGGTCAACGAAATCGACAGCCCCACCTTTCTCTACGATTTCCTCGACGCTCGTCCATCGAAACTCACTTATAGCTTTTCTCTCGAGTATTAGGTTTATCAACTCTTTTCCGTTTTTAGGAGGACCTTCAATTTGGTATCCTTCGTCTTTTAACCTGTTCAGCAGCCTTGCAACGCTTTCGGGAACATCCAAACCAAAGCCAACGGCAACGCTTGCTTCGAGTCCTTTACACGGCGGGTTTATGAGCACAATTGCTATCTTTCGCTCCTCCGGTTTCTTCTTCCTTAACTCGACCCACTTCTTCACCCTTTTTGCAAGGTACTTCGCGTGTTCCTTGTAGGGTTCGAACTTCTTAACTCCATCATCGCCAATCTTCGTTCCTGCCAGATAAACAGGCTCTATCAGCCCGTCAACTTCTGGCATTACAACGGTATAAACTTGCGATAGGTAGTCTATTCCTTGCTCAGCTTTAGTCCACTCGCCAACGCTCTGCGATGAAGAAAAGCAGGGCTGGATAATTGGAACGTTCAGCTTCTTCAGAAGTTCTAACCCTTCTACAACTTTAAACCTGTCATCTTTTTCCCACTTCCCGTGATCGAGCAGGAAAAAGTACGTGAGATTAACGAGTGCGTCAACTGGCTTCCCATCAACGATGAAGAACTCCCTTATCGTATCCTCCTTCGAAGGTGTGTTCAGCAGTTCATCCCTCCAGCCGTGGGTGAAAACCGGAATAACTCCCAACCCTTCACGTTCAAAAGCTTCAACAACTGCTTCAAAATGCCTCATGTTTCCGTAAAGCCAGTAAGTTCTGTGGATAAGCACTCCAACGAGGGGAAAGCTTGAAAAGGGATACTTCCTAAGATATTTTCCCAAGCTTTCAAACAACCCCATTCTTGGGTGGTATATCGCGTGCCACGGAATCTCCTCAACCTCCCCAACCTCGACATCCATCCCGACAGCTCTAAGCATAAAGCGAACGAGGTTTCTCAGGTTGTTCTCTCCACCGGTTTTAAAATAGGCAACAGCTTTATTCAGAACTTCTTGTTGCCCCCTCGAGAGATGCAGGTAGTTTTCAGAGGCGGAAACGACAATTTTAGCCTTTGATTCCTCGATGGCTTTCTCCACTTCCTCAGGAAGCTGGTACGTGTAGAGAAAAATTGCATCGCTGTTTTTTATTTCATCAGCATGAGTAGCAGAGAAAGAATCGTTTATAGCGAGATAGCTAAAGCCAAGGTGCTTTGATTCTTTTTCAAGAATTCTCGTGAGCATCGGAAGCATGGAAGCTCCATATCCCATTATCAGGCTGATGTGCATGAAAATTATACGCTGGATTGTATTTAAGTATTATCGCTTCTAAAGATTTCTGAGTTTGTTAAGAACAGGGAGTACCAGTCTGAAAGAATCCACGCTAATAACTCTTACACCCATCTCGTACACATGACCCAACTCGTTTTCTGTTAGTACTTCCTCAGGCCTCCCGATCGCGTAGATTTTCCCGTCTTTAACAAGAGCTATTCTGTCAGAGTAAATACCTGCTAGATTTGGATCGTGGAGCGTTAAAATCGTCGCAATGTTTTTTTCAAAGGTAATCCTTCTGATCATTTCAAGAACCTTTATCTGATTCTTGAAGTCGAGATGTGCAGTCGGTTCGTCAAACAGGATTGCCTTCGGGTTTTGAACTAAAGCCCTTGCTATTAATGCTAACTGCAGTTGACCACCGCTGATTTGCGTGTACGGCTTATCTGCCAGATTTTCAATACCAACGAGCTTCAAAGCATTCATAGCGATCCTGTAATCTTCGCCGCCCGGCGACTCAAAGGTGGATATCTGCGAAGCTCTCCCCATTACGACGAACTCCAGAACCGTATAGGGAAAGCTTGGATGGTGGATTTGCGGGACGTATCCCATATTTTTTGCTCTTTCTCTCAAATCCATTGAATGAACGTCTTTTCCATCGAGATAAACACACGGGGTTCTGGGCTTGAGAATTCCGTACACACACCTGAGTAACGTAGTCTTTCCACTTCCGTTCGGGCCGAGGAGCGTTAGAATTTCTCTCTCGTTGACTTTCAGACTCGCATTTACTTCAAAACCGTTGTACCTAAACTTTAGATTTTTAACCTCAAGCATGCCACTCCCCTCCTCCTGTTTTCCTGAGCAAATAAATAAAAAACGGGATTCCTAGGATTGTAGTTACAATTCCAATTGGTATTTCAAACGTCGTTAAAGCTCTTGCCAAATCATCCGCCAAAACCATAAAACCTGCTCCTATAGCAATTGATAGCGGAATCAGGGTCTTGTGATCGGGCCCAAAGGACATTCTGACGATGTGGGGCATGATCAGACCAACCCAGCCGATTATACCGCAGTGCGCAACGGCTATCGCGGTCATGAAGGAAACTATCGAGATGTAGGTAAACCTCATCTTTCCTACATCTATTCCTAGAATCTGGGCTTCTTCGCCCATAGAAAGGACGTTCAGATGCCACCTCATGAGACATATAGCCGTACAACCGGCGGTTATTGGAATGGCTATGCGAGACACGACGTTCCAGTCTGCGTTGGCAAAACTACCCATCAGCCAGTAAACAACGCCTGCGAGCTTCTCGTGCTCCATTAAAAACTTCAACATGGATGTTAAGGCTGAAAAGAACGCATTCATTATTATTCCAGCCAGAATTAAAGAGATAACGGTAACTCTTCCTCTTATCTTCGCAAGGGTGTACGTTAAGAACATCGCAACCATCGAAAAAACGAAGGCCGAAACCTCTATGCTTGCTGGCAGAAATCCAAAGGCCAAAGCCGCTCCAAATGCAGCTCCAGCAGAGATTCCTATTATGTATGAGTCAACGAGTGGATTCCTGAAGGTGGCCTGCAATACCGCTCCAGAGACAGCTAAAGCCGAACCGACGAGCATTGCAGTAATAACTCTCGGAAGTCTTATCTGAAAGAGGATGGTCTCGTACGTGGAGGGGTAGCTTAATTCTAGGCTGAATCTGCCCAACGTTATAGCTTCAAGAGTTTTTGCACTTATCATCTTCACTATTGCGGAAAGGGGGATGTTGTAGGCTCCGATGCACAGGCTGGTGAAGAAAGAAAAGACCGGAAAAACCAGAAAAAATATTAAAATAACCTTGCGGGTCATCCCTCAAGCTCCTTTTCGAATTCTTCGTAGGTAATTCCGTATAAGTGCTCGAAGAATTCGTTCGCTATGCTGTTAAAATCCATTCTGCCCGGATAGAACTTGTCGAACATCCATGCTTGCAGTACAGCAACCCTTATGCTCCAAGTGTCTGCTAAAAGCCTTGGCTGTTTGTACACTCTCTTATTCTTAATCGCGCTTATATCCTGCCATCTTGGATCGCTTATCAGATCTTCTGGCTGATACTTTGCAGAACTCCAGATTATTATCACGTCCGGATTCCAGGCAACGATTTTTTCAAGCTGAACATCAACGTACTTCCCTTCGAGTTCGCTTGCGGGATTTATTGCTCCGGCGTTAACGATCAAGTCGTTCGTAACTCCTGCGTTGCCCGTAACCTTTGTCTGTTTGCTCCAGAGCCATATTGCCTTAATTCTTTTCTCTTCGGGTATCTTGCCCGCTTCATCTCTGACGAGAGCAATCACTTCTTTCATTTGATCTATCGTTTCGCTGGCTTTGTCCTTTTTATCCAGAATTTCTCCAACGATTTCTATGGTTCTGTACACCTCGTCGAGGTTACTGAGCTCTACAAGCACTACCGGGATTTCGGCCTTCTCAAGCTGTTCTATCACGCTTTTTGGCGTTGAATAGCCGTATTCTCCACCGTAGGTTATAACGATATCCGGCTTCAGCGATATTATCGCCTCAACGTTCGGATCCCTACCGCTACCAACTACCGGAACTTCTTCGAGATTCGTGAACTTCGCGAGAACAGGATTCTTTTCTGCCCATCTCGTTATGCCCACAACCTTATCGAAGTTTCCCCAGCAGTACATCAGTTCGGCAACTTGGCCAGCGAGAACAACGGCTCTCTCAACCTTAAGCGGAACTTTTACATCTCTACCCTCCGTATCAATTACAGTTCTATAAAAGCTCACGTCGTAAAAGCTCAGCAGCTCATCTGCAACCTTCTGCCATCTTGGATAATCTTTGGGGTAAATTGCACAGCCAAACTGGTAAACTCCGACAACTATTCTCGGCCCCCAGTCCAGGAAGTGCCCGAACTTGCCTCCGGCGAGAATTCCGTACACATGCCCCTCTCTTACGGCTTTAACTTCTCTCCACCTTTCGTCTTCCTTTATCTTTTTAACAGCCTCTTCGAGCTTGCTATCATCAAACGAGATTACTATCAGCACATCGGCATCGTTCCACCAGGCTATTATCTTCTCCAAATCCAGCTTTGGCCACTGCGTGTCGAATTCCTTATCGAAGGCGACGTTGTGAGCTCCAACTATTTCAGGAATACTCCCCCATGCGCTTCCTTTTGCATAAACCGTAATGGGGCCAGATATGTCCTTGGGAGCGGAAATCACAAGAACTTTTTTCTCTGGAACCTGCTCTGAAATCCCTTTTACTTCATTCAGCTTCGAGTTCATGAAATCGACGATTTTCTTCGCTTTGTCCTCCTTTCCAAACGCCTTTCCGAGAATTTCAATGCATTTTGCATTGTCTTCAATTGTCTTCGCCTGCAGGGCTATAACGGGAATTCCAAGTTGTTCTGCTTTCTCTATGATTTCTTTATCCTTGTATTTTCCGCCGTACCAGTCCGTTATTACTAAATCGGGATTTAAGCTCGCAACGGCTTCCCAGTTCACACCCTTGAAAACGCTCCCCACTGTAGGCTTGTTTTTAATGCTTTCAGAGATGTAGTCCGATTTTGGAACGTAGTTTCCAACTCCAACGACTTTATCGCTAGCTCCAAGCAATCGCAGTGTTTCAGCCCAGTAGCTCGTTAGAACTACTACTCTCTCTGGTGTCTCGTTTAGCGTAATCGTTCTTCCAGCCATGTCTGTTATGGTTATGCCTGCCTGCGGGGTTTGCTGAATTTCTGGCTTTTCTTGGGCACAGCCCACAAGCGCTAGGGCGATTGCTAGTAATAGTAACGCGAAAAGGTTCTTTCTCATGGCCACGAATTTGATTTTTTCGAGTTTTTAAGTGTTACTAACTTGACAACAATGTTTAAAAAATTAAGAGTTTTACTAAGATAATTCTTAAAATATTTAAGTAGCGAAAGTTGTAGGAATATGCTGGATCTAGCAGCCGTAGCTGCCAAGACTTTCAGCCTTGCAACCCGGATACTTCTGATGATGTTCGTTGGACTAATAATTTCTGAGCTTCTCATCGAGGCTGGCATAAACAAAAAAACTCGAAAAGGTAACATCGCAAAACTCGCAAACTGCCACCAATTAGTGGCGTTGCGCTCGTGACGGCGTTTGGCTCTCCTGTCTCAGCCAACACCATGCTTCAAAACTTTAGAGAGAATGAGAGGTTGAACGAGACTGAAGTACTCCTAGCTTCAATACTCAACTCTACAGTCGTGCCAATCAGGGAGACCTTTACCTACCATCTGCCGGTCATACTCCCCATGCTCGGGCTTTACGTCGGAGCAGTTTACATATCAAACGCTCTGGCTTGGAACCCTCGTATTGCTCCTCTTTGTGGTTGTTGCAGGAAGAATTTTTCTGAAAAGAGGAGAGGATATTATCGATGCAGAGGTTGAGAAAGATATATTGGCTGGAGAGAAGTCGTTTAAAAAAGCGTGAAGAAGTCCGTAAAGAGGTTTTACGC
>QMZF01000030.1 GCA_003663055.1 Archaeoglobales archaeon
CCAAGTTCGTAAGCTTGAAAATCTTTAAGGCAACCACCAAACCTGCCAACGGGTGTTCGTACTGCTCCAACAACCACTACGTCCATGCCCTTCGGCATGACAAGGGGTTAATAAAATTTTTCAACGCCCATAACAAAAATAAGAATCTTAGCTGTAGACGTTATCAACATTGCCAAGCCATTCTATACTGTCATAATCCGTTGCTCCATAACCTGTTGTGTTACCCCAAACTGTAGCCTTTGCTGTTTCATTGCAATCCCAGTTTGTGACTGTCCAGTTGTGCGGACCGTTTGGAGTTGTAGCTGGATCACCGAGTCCTATTGCGAACTCTAAGCTTCTTGCATGAGTCCAGTTTATTTTGACTGCTGCGGCTGTATGACATGCAGTGCACGCTTCATTCTCATCTTTAAGCAGCGTCGAGTTTCTCGCCTCGTTTATGAACGCATGTGTGCTGCCAAACTGCCTGTGTCGCCTGTTAAGTTTGTTAAACCAAAGCCACCAGCAGCTGAACCTTAGTAAAAGAAGAACCATGGCACCGGCTACAATCATTACCACTAAGCCCATTCCAATGTGCACCACCAAATACATAATTTGCCCGGAGTTACCTCTGTGTAACTTCCTCCGACATATGCAAACTGGTAAACCTGTTTTACGCGATGACAGTCTGTACATGCCAGTCTCTCATAACCAGTCTCACCCCATGTGAGAACCTAGAGCAGAACCCATCTCATCTGCAATATCAGCGTGGCATTTCTCGCACGGAACTTCACTCTCCCAGGCTGTACCCTTCACATCCAATTTATACCAGTAGTGCTGTCCAGCGAGCATGGAGACAGTCTGGGGTAATACGATTATTCCCAAAGCCATCAAGCTGACTAATACAACAGCGAGCTTACCAGCATTCATGATCTCTCCCTTGACACTTGAGTAACTATCTAGCCCAACTCAATGGTTGTAACCTGGCTCATGATTCTGACTTACTGAATCTACGCACGAAAACCCTTAAATAACGAACGTCAGAGCAGCAAGAGGTGATGCTCATGGCGAGATTTCCAGAAGCAGAAGCAAGGTTATTTAACGTCAAAATCTGCATGCGCTGTAACGCTCGAAATCCTGTAAGGGCTAAAACGTGCAGGAAATGCGGGTATAAAGGTTTAAGACCGAAGTCGAAGGAAAGAAAAGGCAAGTAATTTTACAGTAATTTTACAATAAGTATCTATTTCTTGTCCTCCTAAACGGTAACTCTATAAACTACGCATAGATTGTTCCACTATGGATCAGGTGATGTACATCGGTCCAGTGATGCTTGATGAACCGGAGGAGTTCTCCCTTGACGAGTTTGTAAGACAGGCGATAGCGCTTGAGGCAGAAAGGCTGTTTTACTCAAATGGCAGGCTTTACCTAATCGACTACGATACTTTGCACGGAATAATTGACAGCAAGTTTGCCATAGTAGAGTTGATAACCTACGCATCTTTTTGCAACGTTGGTGAATTCAGGAACTGGATTCTGTACTATGGAAATGATGATGTAGTTGAGTACTCCGATAAGATCAGAGATATAAGAGGCGACACAACAATACTTCCAGTAATAAGGACGGCCGATAGGTTTGTCAGAAAAATAGAAGAGTACATTGATAACGGAAGGTTTAGGTCTTTTAAAAGTAGCGAAGGAGAACGGGTATAATCAGGCAGCCCATGCAGTTCACTCTCCTAACTCTGAGCATAACCGTGGCAAGACCTATACAGGTAGCAATTGAGAAAACGATCATTCCAAACCCACCAGTTAAAGCATAAACAAGAACTACAAGAAAAATCAAGACAGCCTTGCTGAATGCTCCGAAGTTAATAGAGGATATGAAGTTTGCAGCAACAATCGACGCTGCAAGTGTTATAAGGCATGCGGCCAGCCCAGCGACTATAAAAACTCCAATTATCTCTGGTTTGAATTCTAAGCCGAGCTTTGATATTGCTTCTGCTGCACCACTTCTTGTTTTTCCCGCAGCAAAAAACACGGCAAAGCAAAGCAGGGCGTTTGCTGTATTTGCGGAACTAAGCGCAGAGATATAAGTCTCAGTTCTCTTTGCCCAACTCGCAGCCATTGCCGTTGCGACACCAGAGCTAATTCCGGGAAATAGAGAAACGAACATGCCTGACAGCACTCCTGAAGCTACGGCCTTGAGTTCTGGCAGAGATGCGGAAACCCTTTGTTCTGGAATTTTAGGAGATGAAGTGGCGCTCCAGATCAAAGTCGGAGTAGCGAAAAGGCCAGTAAGGAGTGGAAATAGGACGGACGATGCTGGTGTTAGTTCTGCAAGCTTTGAATGTTCTAAGGCTACCCATCCTAGGAAACCGGCGGAAGTAAAAACAAAAAGAGCGTAAAATCTCTTTCTCCATGCCGAAAGACTGCCCTCAAAAACTTCTCCCCTTTCGAGCAATATCATGATCGCCGAAGTTAATAGAAGCGCGTATGGCGTTATTTCTGCAATCCATCCGGGGAAGCACAAAAGTAGAAGAAAGAAGATGGGAAGACAGATTAGTAAAGCGAACAAGCTTGAAAAGGCGGAAATTGCTGCGGCTTCAACACCTCTACCGTCGAGGACCATTTCATGGGATGGAAGAATGGCTATAGCCGTGTCTTCATCGGGAATTCCCACGAAAATGGCAGGAATTATATCAACAAACGTGTGGGCTATCGCTGCAGCGACTACAAGAATCGATAGGCTATCGGGTGAAAAAAGGGAGCCTCCAGCAAGGAGGAGGATTGCTACAGCAGTATTTACGTGAATTCCAGGTGTTATGCCTGTTATAAGCCCGATTAAGAGGCCAGAGGCGAGTTCGAGGAGCACACCGGCACTTTGAGTAAGAAATAAAAAAGCTTTATTATTTCTTCATTAGCCTCTTTACCCTGTCAACTTCCTCCCCTATTGCAGTAGCTATCTCTCTTGGATTGTCTATGCCCATGAGCTTAGAATAGGTTACGATGAAGTCCTCAGCAACCTCATCATCATCAATGTCCCACATCCCGGCGTACATTGGGTGAAAGTCGTAGAAGAAGTCCGTTACCTTTTCGATGTTTACTCCTTCCATTAGATCTTCTATGTAGCTCTCATCGCCAAAAAGCATGCAGTCCTTAAGTATCTCGATTACGGCCTTTCTAAGCTTGTCAACGTTATACCTTCTGCCAGAGGGTGAGTACTTCTCAACTATCCTATCCATTTCCTCTTTTGAGTAGTCAAATATTCTTTCTTTTTTGCTTTTTCCTTTGCTCATTTCCAAGAGTATGCTGTACGTTTTTGCATCTATAGGCGATAATCTGCTTTTTCTTCCGGAGGTAAGTCTTACCGAGTAGTAGTTTTCTCCACTGCGCTTAACGAGTCTAAGGTCTCTCTTTACGAGGTTCTGAAGTTCTTCCGCTGTAGCAAGTGCCGAAAGGATAAGCCTGACTAATGCATGCTCTTCCGGAATTTTCCTCGAAACGACAGCTATGTGCTGTATGTCGAATTCGAGCCTGAGCAGATCCACAGAACGAATTCTATTTTTCGGATTAAAAATTTATCTCATGTCCTCTTTTCGTCCTTGACTTGTCTGTAGTCCTTCAGCACTTTCACAACTTCAGGAAGAATTTTTCCAGCTTTTCCGTGTAGAACGTAGTCAAAGTGTGAGTCTGCATGCGTAGGCTCAGCGTTGATGATGACGAGCTTCGCTCCCGCATCCTTTGCTATGAAAGGCAGATAGGCTGCAGGATAGACCACGAGGGATGAGCCCACAACCATGAAAACATCGCAGGACGATGCGTGCTCGATGGCCTTTTTCATAGCATCTGCAGGCAAAGCCTCACCAAAGAAGACTATTTCAGGCTTAAGGTAGTAGCTACCACACTCGCATTGTGGAGCTTTGCTTACGCCAGCCATCTTTGACACTTTGGATATTTCGGATGCTATTTCTTCCCAGTCGTATTCCCTTCCACAACTTAAGCACTTTACCTTGCTTAAACTGCCATGAAGCTCTATAACTTCCTTACTTCCGGCTTTTTGGTGGAGCATGTCTATGTTCTGGGTGATTACTGCCTTTACGATTCCCAGCCTCTCAAGCTCCGCAATGGCGTAATGAGCCGGATTTGGCTTCGCCTCACTCTTGATAATGAGCTCTTCAGCGAACTCCCAAAAGGCTTTTGGGTTTCTCATGAATCCCTGGATTGACGCCACCTCTTCTGCATCGTACTTTTCCCACAGCCCATTTGCTCCCCTGAACGTTGGTATTCCACTTTCTGCCGACACGCCAGCCCCGGTGAAGACTACTGCATGCCTTGCTTTAGCCAACGCCTTTGCAACTTCTTCTATGCTCACAATTAATTGTATTTTTCGAACGTTTATCTAATTTATCCAATTAACCCAGTTAGAAGTCCCCAGCTCTCACCGAAATTTCAATATACTATTGGTTTAAACTGGGTTATATGGAACGTTACGGGTTGCTGCTGCTTTTCATCGCTGTAATTTTCACGATTCTCCTCCAGATCTCTTTGGGTGGATGAGATGGACGTAGAAGAGGTAATCAAACGTATAGGTATTTCAGAGGAGGAATTTGAGAAAAAGGTAGAGGAGATCAGAGAACACTTCGCTGGGCTTATAAGTGACGAAACGGCTGTATTGCTTGCAGCCTACAACTTTGGATACGTGCCAGCCTCTTCCATTGATGAGTTGAAGGAAAAGAGAGGAATAGTTACGGTAGAAGGTGTTGTGGAAAAAGCCGAGCTGAAAAAGCTCCAGAACGGCGAAGTAATGGCTGTTATGACTGTAAGGGACGATACAGGAGCTTTGAGGGTTGTGATGTGGGGCGAAGCTGCACAACTCGTCAGGTTTGGAGACATTGGCAAGCACGATTATGTAAGGCTAAAAGGACTCATAAAGATAAGAGATGGTTTGCCAGAACTTTCAGTTAGGAATGCTGAGGATGTAGTGGTAACGAAAAAGGGTTGGCAAAGTTTGAAGGGCAACGTTGTTGCAAAGGTGGAAAAAGGAGACGAGACGCTTGCAGCCATTGCAAATGAGAGGGGTGTAAGAATATGCGTCGCGAGAGGTGATAGGGCTGCTTTGCTCGCAAAATTGCGTAAGGGAGATTCGGTTGAGCTGTTGGGCTATTCGATGGAAGACGTATTTGTCGTATCTTCAGTACTTCCGGCAAAACCTTACAGCTACTCTCCCATGTTTACACCAATAGCCAAGCTGAGAGCTCTCCAAAACACAAACGTTAGAGGAAGGGTGAGCGGAATAGGTGAACTCAGGAAGGTGAGAGATAGGTTGCTTGCGGAACTCTACATATCCGACGACTCGGGAAGGGTAAGGATATTACTGTGGGACGACAACGTTACGATTTACAAGCAGGCGGATGTGGGCGACTTAATAGAGGTCTTTAACGGTTTTCCTAAGATAGGGTGGGACGGAGAAATGGAAGTCCACTGTGGAAAAAGCTGTATCGTTAGCATCGAGAAGCTGAATGCTTGTTTTAATAATTAATAGCTTAGAGCCAGAATAAGCTAAGTTTGGTGCTCAACCTGCGCTATATCTTGCTTTATTATCTGCAGAACTTTCTCGTGAAGGGCTTTGAGGACTCTCCTGCGATCTTCCATAAGCACGACATCTTCTTCGCCAAGCACGTATATGTTAAACGCAAACGGGCTTGGATAAGGAGTCCTTACAATTTTGATCTCGATTTCATTGCTGTTTATTCTGGATAGGTAGTCCAAAGCGTTCCTCAAATCCATCGAATCCTCCATGATCTCTCTGTAGGTTTCTTTAAGAACAGGAAATTCCGGAAAATTCCTCTTCAAAAGTCTGAGCAAAGTGTCCGCATTTAACTGCTGCCTCCAAACGCTTTTCTCTCTGCCTAGGTAGTTGCGCAAAATCATCATACTTCTTACGGCTACATGCCTGAACCGCCTTCTGAGCATCTCCGTTCTTTCTAAAGCCTTCATAAGGTGCTCCCTAAAGTTCTCCATGCTGAACAGCTCTTTAATCTCGTCGTCTCTCAAAACTCTATTTAAAGGCAGGATTAGCATGAACCCGTTATCGTTTAGAGCAATCTGAACGTTGCAATCCTTCTTTAAGCCTGCTCTGTAGGCAAACACCCTTGAAATAGCACTGTTGGCCTTTCTACCAACGAGCGTGTGGAACACGTAGTAGTTCTTTCTGCCGTCGTCGAACTTCTCAACTACAAGTTTCTTGTCCGTAGGTATTTCGCTGAAAAGCTTCTGCTCAAGAACGTACCTATGTATCGCCGTTGCTGCGTTTCTTTCCAATCCGTACTCCTCCATAAGCCATCCGACTATTTCTTCCTCTCTCCAGCTTTCGAGCAATTTTTCTATCCTTCCTCTGAACTGCTGAACCCGCAACGCCAAATCGTAGCTTAAAGGCAACTGCTCTGAGAACCAGCTCGGAACAGTTGGCTTTTCCCCTTCCACTTCCTCAACAATTATTCTCATGCCCTTCGAGTGGAGAAATCGGAAAGTCCTACCTGCAAGCACGAAGATGTCCCCTTTTATCAGCCGCTCGGCAAACTCCTCCTCAACCTTGCCAACCATCCTCCCCTCCTTTGTTATTACTGATATCGCGACCTCATCGGGAATCGTTCCGACGTTGAGGTAGTAGATTGGCCTTGCGAGCTTGCCTCTCCGCCCAAAAACCTCCTCGCTTTCATCAAACCAGATCTTCCCGTAGACCTTCTTTTTCTCGAGCTCTGAGTAGCTGCCCGACAGATAGCGAAGAACTTCAATGAACTCGAGCTTCGAGAGTTTTCTGTAGGGGTAGGCACACCTTATGACTGCCAAAGCTTCGTCAACGCTCCACCTCTTCTCGATGGCCATTCCAACGATGTGCTGGCAGAGGACGTCGAGGGGTTTCTGCGGAATCTCAACCCTGTCGAGTCTGCGCTCAATTGCTTCCTTCGCCAAAACCGTGCATTCAACGAGGTCGTCCTGATCAACAACCACGATCCTCCCAACGCTCGTTTCGTGCAAGCGGTGACCACTCCTTCCTATTCGCTGCAATGCTCTGTTTATGCTCTTCGGAGAGCCGAGAAGGACTACGAGGTCTATATATCCGATATCTATTCCAAGCTCGAGGCTCGTTGAAGAAACGACGCATCTGAGCCTGCCGTGCTTCAAGTCTTCCTCAACCTCAAGCCTGACCTCCTTTGATAGAGACGAATGATGAGCTTTAACTGGAAAATCTTTCCCAAGCTTTTTCTTCAGGTAGTAGACAACTCTCTCGGTTGCACTCCTCGTGTTGGTGAATATGAGCGTGGTTCTCGATTTCTTAACAAGCTTCGCAAGCAAATCGTAGAGTTTCTCGCTTATCTCCTCAGCCGTTGCAGCAAAGAAGTCGTCTATCGGCGAGATTACCTTTATATCCATTGGCTTTGCAAACGTTACGTCCGCAACAATGCAGTCCCTTTCGCTCCCATCGCTGTTGTAGCCAACGAGGAACTTCGCTACCTCGTCGAGTGGTGCAATAGTCGCAGAAAGACCAATTCTGACCATTCTATCCTCCTGAATCCTCTGCAATCGCTCCATCGAAAGTGCAAGGTGGCTGCCACGCTTGTTCTCTGCCACGGCATGCACCTCATCTACAATAAGAAACCTGACTCTCGTCAAGGCCTTCGAGAACTTAGGGCTTGAAAGCACGATTGCAAGGGTTTCCGGTGTGGTTATCAGGATGTGGGGTGGTTTTTTGAGCTGTTTCTGCCTCTCAGCCTGCTCTGTATCGCCCGTCCTTACAGCAATTCTTACCGGCTGGAGTTCTATGCCCTTGCGTTCGGCAAGCTCGTAGATTTCGCTTAGCGGCTCTTCGAGGTTGCGCTTTATGTCGTTGTTCAGGGCGCGAAGGGGTGAGACGTAAACGACGTAAACTCTATCTTCGAGTGCTTTCTTCTCAGCAAGCTCAACGAGCATGCTTATGGCAGTAAGAAAGGCTGCAAGCGTCTTCCCACTTCCTGTCGGCGAGGAAATCAGGATGTTGTTGCCTTTAAAGGCTTC
>QMZF01000031.1 GCA_003663055.1 Archaeoglobales archaeon
ACTAGCAGCTCTGTCAAGTTGACGCCCATGGCCGGATATTTTGGCACCTCTTTCTTTGGCCTAAGTAAAACAGCTACTGCTATTGCTCCAATTACCGGTAGAATAACCTTTATTTTCCTCCATCTCAGAACGTATTTGCCTGAATCTGTCAACTCGTAGTAATCCACCCTATGGGCTCCGATCCGTTTGACAACTTTTTAAAGTTGTTCTTCATACTGCTAATCAGAGGATAAGCTTTTGAAACAGTATTTGAAACCGAGCCACTCTGGCCTTCGATGAGATGCCTGTGTATATAGGAAATTCATCAAATATTCTCGATTTCGAATTTGTTAATTCATCGGAATGCAAAACCGGTCTGGATAATCCACGCGAAGACATCGAGATATGGTAGAGAGAAACTTTTTGCTTCTAAAGCTTTTGTAGTCTTCTCAATGCTCTCTCAATCGCAATCTTGTGCATTTCAGCAGCAAGATGTATCCCACCCTCTACACCACGGGATGCAAGACAGGGGTAGATTTGAGTATAGTAGCCAGCAAGTCTCGGAGCTTCTTGAACGCTAACATCTTTCAACTTTTCGGCAACAAAGCGTGTAGCTCCGCAGAAAGCGCATCTGATAACCCTTACATCCCTTAGCTTTCCATCTTCGACTTCGACTTCGAATTCGGGTTTGCCAAAGATGCTAAAAAATTCCTCAAACCCCTTTACTGAGGGAACAACGCAACAGATATCAACGAGGAGAAGTTTTAAACCCCTTTCCTCTGCAACCTTCTTTAGCTGAACTTTTGAGCCCGACTTCCCTGTAAAAATTATTAAGCCAGCTTTTGCACTTTCAAGAATTCTGATGTTGATGTCTGGATGTTCTGAATAGCTTATCAGCACGTCGGCATTTAAAACGTCCTCTGGCAGGCTGACATCTTCAACAATCGCCGGAAGCTCTTCGGGAAGCTCAAAGATCGATACTTCAAAGTACTTTGCCATTTCGTTAGCTGTAAACTTTCCGTGTTTACCCCTCGCAACTATTCCGACTTTCATTTCTGCTTACCTAATCTGAGCAGGTTTTTCTTTATCTCTTCGAAGGGCTTCAAGTCACAAAGCCTGTAGGGTGGCAAGTTTTCCAAATCGGCCTGTATAAAACATTGATTGTAGGGAATTATTCCAAGAATTGGGTGTGAAATGCTGCCAATAAGTTCCGCAACCTTTGGAGAATCTATGTATTTGTTAACAACAACGCCTATCTTTTTAATTTCTAAATCAGCAGCGAGTTTTTCTATTCTCCCGAGGGTCTCAATAGCCCGCGTTCCAGGCTCAACGACGGCTATAAGCACATCAACACCCTTTGCCGTCCCCCTGCCAAGGTGTTCTATGCCCGCCTCCATGTCGAGTATCAAAACGTCATCACGAAATATCGCATGCCTTAGAATTGCCCTTAAAAAAGCATTTTCTGGACAGAAACAACCTTCTCCGCCCTTCTTTATTGTGCCAAGAACGAGAACTCTAACACCGAAGTCGTTTATCGCAGAATAGTTCTCGAATACGTCATCAACCTTGGGATTGTATCTGAATATACCAAAAGGCCCCTTAACACGCTGTTCTATTATTTCTCTGAGTTCAGAGAGGGGTTTTACATCTTTAACACCCAAAGCTGATGGCAAATTTATTGAAGAATCGCAATCTATTGCTGTGACGGAGTAACCATCTCTGGCAAATAGATACGCAAGAATTGCCGCAAGGGTTGTCTTTCCAACTCCGCCTTTTCCGGATATTGCAACCTTCAGCACAAGCTCCCATCTCTCCAACACATATTAAACTTGCTGCTCTCAATTGGAGTTATCAACATGATTTTAACAGCACCGCAATGCTTATCTATCAGGATGGAAAACCAAAATATGCTGGGGTGCCATCGCAATGGTTGCAGCCTTCCCGCCGTCACCGCCATAGCGTTTTTCCGGCACCCCACTTTTCTATCATTTTCTATCAATTTCTTATCCTGAACTTTAAATATAGGCTGGAAGTACCCGTTCTATGGAGGTCTACTTCTGTGATGCAAGAGCTCCAGTTCGCAAGCCAGAGGAATGGTACCAGCCCCAGCTCAGCCTCGTTAGGAAGTTAGAGAAGCTGATTGAGGAAAGTGGAGTGCTAGATTTCATTGAAAAAGGAGATATTATCGCCGTAAAAACTCACTTTGGTGATAGAGGAACCACAAGGACACTCCGCCCCATCTTTATAAGGAAAATTGTCGAAGCTGTGAAGAAGAAAGGTGGTAAACCGTTTGTGACAGAGACAACCGGACTCGGCATGATAAAGGATAGAAGTACGGCGGTAGGCAGGTTGTTAATTGCCGAAGAGAATGGCTATACCTCGCAAACTGTCGGAGCTCCAATCATAATCGCCGACGGTATGCTAGGCCTAGATTACGTGGAAGTTAAAATCGATGGACACTTGAAAAGAGTTTACGTTGCAAAAGCTATAGCGGAATGCGATGGCGTTGTTTGTGCGACGCATTTTAAACTTCACATGCAAGCCGGAATAGGGGGAAGCATAAAAAACGTTGGCGTTGGATGTGTAGCCAAACCATCGAAATTTGACATTCATTGCCCAGAGAAGCCGAAGATAAACGAGAAATGCGATAAATGTGGTGAATGCGTTAAAATATGTCCCACCAACGCAATTTCGGATTTCAAGATTGGGGAAAACTGTATTGGATGTACAGGATGTTATGAGGTCTGCAAGAAAGGGGCAATCGATGTAGAGTGGCTTACAGGAAAGGAGATATCAGAAAGAATAGCAGAATGTGCTCTTGGTGTCGTAAAAGCAGTTGGCAAAGAAAACTTCGCTTTCGTAAACTTTGCAATAGATATTACTCCCCACTGCGATTGCCATCCCTACAGCGACACACCTGCCTTTCCAGACTTAGGGATCTTCGCTTCCAAGGACATGGTTGCCGCTGATAAAGCCTGCATGGATGCTCTGCTTAAAGTTCAACCGAATCCAGGAGCTCTCGTAAATGGATTTTGGGAGTGGACAGACCCACTTGCCCAGATAGAGTATGCAGAAAAGCTTGGAATAGGAAGTAGGAAATACACTCTTGTAAAAAGTGTGGAGCATGAGAGCGAATGAAAATGTGACAAACATTACGAGATACGCAAGACAGATAGATCTAATCGGTGAAGAGGGGCAAAAAAAGCTTGGAAAGGCTAAAATTCTCGTGGTGGGAGCTGGCGGGCTTGGGAGTGCTGTTATAGCCTACCTTGCCGCTGCGGGAATAGGAAAAATAGGTATTGCCGATGGCGATGTAGTTGAACTGCACAATCTGCAGAGGCAGATAATCCATGCCGGCAACCTTGGGATGAACAAAGCCGAATCTGCAAGGCTCTTCGTTGAAAAACTCAATCCTGAAGTAGAAGTTGAGGTCTACGGTAACGTTACACCGGATAACGTGATGGAACTCGTTGAGAAGTACGATGTTGTCGTATCCTGCCCCGACAACCTTGCCACGAGATACTTACTCAACGATGCATGTAGGATTGTAAAAAAGCCGATGATTCATGCAGCCATTCACGGTTTTGAGGGTGAGGCAATGACAATAGTAGACTCGCCATGCTACAGGTGTGTGTATCCGCACGCAAAGAGCGAAATAGTGCCAGTTATAGGTCCGGTTGCGGGCTTCTTTGGCTGCGTTCAAGCTGTAGAAGCAATAAAGCTCATTTTGGGAATGGACGTACTTTTCGGAAGACTTCTAAGAGTCGATCTGAGAGTTATGGAATTCTACGAAGTTGAAATCAACTCAAACCCAGGTTGCCCCACATGCAGCGGTAAGCTTAGAGACATCTTCAGTGAAAACTACGTGAACGATTGTAGAGTTGTGAGGTTTGAATAATTTGGAGTGAAATACCTATTCAACAACTACGGCCGTTCCAAAGCAGCAGACCATGAGCATACCTTCTCTCATCTCTTCATAATCGATGGTTACTCCAACCACCGCATTTGCGCCAAGGGCTTTAGCCCTCTCAACCATTTCCGAGATGGCTATGTTCTTTGCTTCGTTTAACTTTTCTTCATAAGCTCCAGCCCTTCCGCCGATTATATCTCTGATCCCTGCGAACAAGTCCCTTATGACGTTAGCGCCCATTATTGCCTCCCCGCTAACAATGCCCTTGTATTCCACTATCTTCTTCCCCTCCACATTTGGTGTGGTCGTGACGATCATGTAATCTAATCAGAAATTTGCCAGTATAAAGGTTTTTGTAAAGAGCTAAATGGCGAGCTACGTTTGTTAGGAAAAGCCAATCAGTTTACCTTGAAAGTATCACAACTTAAACAAAAAAGTAAGGAAAAATTACGCAAACGCTTTTTCAAGCGGTGGAACAACCTGCTTCTTCCTTGACATCACTCCGTCAAGCCAGACAGACTTGCCTTCGAGCTTCTTGCCGAATGCCTTTTCAACAATGCTCGCATCATCTGTAACGGCGAGAAGTTCTGTCCCCTCCTTCATTATGTCCGTCAGCATTAGGAAGACGCTGTGGTAGTTGCCCTCAGCCTTGACCTTCTGCATCTCCTCGTACAAAGCATCCTTGATGTCAGCTAGCAAGTCCAAGCTTACAACTTCTATTTGACCAATCCCAACCTTGTTGCCGGACATGTCGAAGTCCTTGTAGTCCCTGAACAGCAAATCTCTAGGCGATTTGCCTGCAACATCCGATTTGGCCTTGAACATCTCCATCGCGAAGCCCATTATGTCATCGATGCCTGCGATCTTCGCAAGGTCTTCTGCAGCCTGCTTGTCCTTTTCTGTAGTTGTTACGGACTTGAACGCAACGGTGTCACTCAGAATTGATGCGAGCAAAATTCCAGCGATGTTTGGCGGGATTTCAATTTCGTAGAGCTCGAAGAGCTTCTTTATTATTGATGCCGTGCAGCCTGCGGGCATCGCTATGAACGTTATCGGATTGGGTGTTGTGATGTCTCCAATCTTGTGGTGATCTATGATCGCTATAATCTCGGCCTTATCTATGTTGTCTAAGCTCTGAGCTTTCTCGCTGTGGTCAACGAGGATGACTTTCTTGCCCGTTCCATCCGTTAGCAGCTCTGGGGGCTCGAACCCAAACTTTTTCAGCACAAATTCCGTTTCTGGATTTAGATCGCCCTGTCTTGCTGGAACTGCTTCATCCGTAATCCCCTTTATTTGTCCCTTCTTCACTCTCTCGTTCCTCAGGTATGCGTAGGCTATTGCAGAACAGATCGAGTCCGTGTCGGGGTTCTTATGTCCCACAACATATATCGGGCTCATACTCAGAGCTAAACTGGATAGTTATTAACCTTTTCTTTTTCATCTATTGAAATGCTCAATTATTTTTCACTACAAATCGAATAGAATTTTTAATTAGTAAAGATGGGTTACGATTTATTCGCTTGCTCAAGACTTGTATAGCCAAGGATAGGCGGAGAATTTACCGTTCTGACTCGGCTACTTCACTTCAGGCTGTATGTCATCAAAACTCCAAATTTTAGCGTTAGATATAAGCTATAGTTTATTTGTTTATTTCTCAATGATCAGCAAGCTTCGCTGAAACTCTATAACCTCAGCATCAATGTTCAGAGCCTTAAATAAACCACCCAAGAACTTCGTCACAAGTTTTCTGGCGCTTGAAGCAATAAGTGTGAGAGTGTAGCAGTTTTTATCAACTTTCACCTTGAACCAGTTCTTATGCTGGATGTGCTTCAAGATGTCCTGCAAATTCCCCAATCCAATACTCTTATAATACACTCCGCGCTTGTACCCCTCTCTCTCTGCAATTTCCCAGAACTCATTTGAGGCTTTCTCGTTCAGCTCTTCGAGCATGGCATCCCATAGCTCAAGACTCAGAATAACGTTTTCTCCACCTGAAAGAAAATCAACGTATACCTCTGCTTCAGGATGTCTCTCCCATAATTCGGATTCATACTGCGTTCTGATTGCCGTTCTTACAATGTGTGATATTGTCTGTTTTTTTCTATTAGAAATTTCTCTGAGCATCCTAAATGTTTCGGGATCGAGGGCAACCGAAATTCTCCTAATTTCTCTTACTTCCCCGTACTCTTCTCCGTATTCCATATTAAAGTTTTAGTTAGACTAATTCTACTTAATTCTTTCCTTTTATTATATTAATATTTCAGCTAAAAAACAATTTTTTATGCATTCTTCTTAATATTTTTAAATGTGATGAAAAAATAATATTATTTATAAAATCCGAAAAATTTATTTCGTAGGAAGTTGTTAAATCAAGCGGTGAGTTAAATGTTCGAAAAAGTCTTGTTTCCAACGGATTTTTCGGTGTACGCAGACAAAACATTGGAGTGCGGATACGAGCTGAAAGAGCTAGGCGTTAAGGAGGTTACACTCATTCACGTAATAGACCGGAGCGTGCTCGAGTATGTTGATGCGTTCTACGGAGCGGACACAACAACCATTATAGAAGATGTAGAAGAAAAGGCGAAAAGAGAACTTGAAAAGAGAGTTAAAATGCTCGAACAAGAAGGGATCAAGGCCGGATACACCATTGCCGTAGGTGACCCAGCTACCGAAATCGTAAACGCTGCTAAGGGTTTTTCTGCAATTCTGATTGGAGCTAAGGGTAAGGGTGCTTTAAGTTCTGCTTTTATTGGAAGTGTTTCCGAGTCTGTGATCAAAGAATCTCCGGTTCCCGTTCTGGTTACGAAGCTTAAGGTCGTTAAGAAAGAGGAGGGTTACCACTGCGAACTCATATACGGAAAGATGTTCGAGAAGGTGCTTTACGCCACAGACTTTTCAGAAGATGAAAAGAAAATTGAATGTATTAAAGAATTCCCCTCAAAAAAAGCAATTGTGCTACACGTACTTGAGCACGGAGAGGATAAAGAAGATGCCGCTCTTAAACTTAAAAAAATTGGGGAAAAGCTGAATGCTGAACATGTTTTGAGGGAGGGCAAACCGTGTAAAGAGATTCTGAAAGTTGCGGAGGATCTAAACTGCACGATCGTCATCATGGGACGAGCAAAGGAAAGTGGATTGTTTGGCACCACTGTAGACTGCGTGCTCAGAAGGTCAGAAGCACCTATTTTTATTCTCTAATTTTATTTTAAAATAGCTACCGTTTTTAAGCCTAAGAAAGACTACTTCACTTTATTCTACGATCCAAATTACTACTACCTAGTAATAAAAAATAAGCTCAATATGACATTTTTCTGAACTTTTTAAGTAATGTAGTAAAAAATTAGATTATTTACTAACTATGATTAATCATGGATAGAAAAATTTATCTTTAAAGAGAACTTCCCAGATTGCAGAGGTGGAGGGTGTGGCGGAAGTGAGCAAAGGAGTTAGAGCACAACAAGGGATCATGATTCCTACGATTTCAAAAATCCTGCTGGTAGTACGAAATGATGCCGATTACAGAAAAGCTACGGAAAACGCAATTCAGATCGCAGCGGGGAAAAATCCCAAGATCTACCTTCTCTACGCCGTTGATATGGAACTGCCTCCAGTCGTTCCGGAGAATACAGAAAAGCAGATTTACGACAGACTCAGAAAAGAAGGGGAGCAGGTTATTGAAGAGTGCATTAGAAAAATTAAGGCTTCTGGAATTGATGTGGAAGTCATCGGAATGCACTTCGGTTTTGCTGCAGAACGCATTCTAAGAACTGAGAGAGAACTAAAACCGGACCTGATTGTATTGAGCTGCCGAGGATTATCGACGCTAAAAAGGTTTTTGCTCGGGAGCATTTCCGATGAGGTCGTAAAAGAGGCGAAAGCTCCCGTTCTGCTCGTTAAATAGGGGTGATAAAAATGGGAGGAGGATTACCACCGGCTGGAGTAACGTTAACCCCTAGTGATTTTATACACATCGGGCCCTTTGAAGTTCTTTTCTTACTTGCTCTCGGATTCTTTGGAGGTATGCTGAGCGGTTTCATTGGTAGCGGTGGTGCATTCGTCCTAACGCCGGGAATGATGTCTATCGGTGTTCCA
>QMZF01000032.1 GCA_003663055.1 Archaeoglobales archaeon
GCAAAGTATCGACTCCAATATCGGCTTCTCAACTCTCTTGCCATTAACCTCCAGCCACATTACTCCGCTTTTATTCCACATCGCCTTTATAATATTCACTCTGGCAGAGTTTTGTTTATTTTTTCTATTTAACACCACCGGAGAGTTTAAAACTGAGTAAAAAGTTATGACAAAAGAACGCCAAAATAAAGGAGATAACTGCAATCGCTTTCAGGAAATTTTCTAATCCATATTCAAAAAACTAAGCCTCCACAACCTGTGCTTCTTCCTTCTTTTCCTTCTTGAACTTGAAGATGTCCTTTATTATTACAATATCTCCCACAGACTTGACAAGTCTGTAGGGTATTATTATCCCCGGTGCCCGTGAATCGATGAGGCTCTTGTTGAAGTCGCCGAGTGCTAATCCCCTAATCTGCCTTCTGTCAAGGTCTATGACTACATCATCAACTCTGCCTACATATCTTCCTTCATCGGTGTATACCTTCAGCCCAAAAAGCGTTGAAATCTCGCTAATCATCACACTCACCAATTTTGTTTTTTTGAAGAACAATATATTAACTTTTTTCCCCGTACGCTTTTATACTCCGCAGAAGAAATTAAAACGATGAAGTCATCCTTCAGCATAGGCAAAATAGCAGGAATAACCATAAAGGTTCATGTAACGCTGTTCATAATACTTGCCATTTTGAGCTACTTTCTCTACATTAACCCGTTTCCCTACGGTTTTCTTGGCGTTAAACCAGAACCACTGAGGATTGCACTGTCCGTCATTGCCTCGATCTCCCTTTTTGTAGCAGTCCTCGTTCACGAGCTTTCACACTCGATTTTGAGCAAGAGAAGTGGTGTTAACGTTAAAGAGATAGTGCTGTTCATCTTTGGCGGTGTTTCGATGCTCGAAGAAATGCCAAAAGAGCCGAATAAGGAAATAGCCATAGCCGCTGTAGGCCCGCTTGCGAGCTTTGCCCTTGCAGCCTTAAGCTATGGACTAGCCCACGTTGGAATTATACCCACTTTCTTCGTTGTCTTTGGAAACTTCAACCTAATCCTTGCAGTCTTCAACCTCTTGCCAGCGTTTCCACTGGATGGTGGCAGAATCTTGAGGGGGTTCATGGCAAAGAAGGTCAACTTTGTAAAAGCAACTCAGATTGCTGCAGAAACGGGGAAAGCCCTTGCAATAGCCATGGGGGTGATAGGACTATTTGCAAATCCTTGGCTAATTTTGATTGCCCTCTTCATTTACATGGGCGCAAACGAGGAGGAGAAAATGGTTCTCATCGAGAACGTCCTGAAGAAAATTAAGATTGCCGAAATAATGACACCAAACCCCGTTTACGTTACTCCCGAAACTAGGGCGAGTGAGGTTCTAGAGATGATGCTCAAATACAAACACCTCGGCTATCCGGTTGTTGATGACGGAGAACTTGTAGGAATAGTCACGCTGAATGATGTGGCCAAAGCAAAGGATGCTATTGTCAGAGATGTCATGACGAGAAAAGTTATAACGATAAATCCCGAAGAATCGGCCTTTAAAGCGTTCAAGCTGATGAACGAGCATCGTGTTGGAAGGTTGCCGGTAGTTGAAGACGGCAGACTTGTGGGAATCGTTTCAAGAACGGATCTCGTAAGAACTCTCGAAGTCGTAGGGGCGATTGGCGGTGAATAGGGAGAACAAAAAAGTCGTTATAGTTGGAACTGCTCACGTATCGCCTCGAAGCATAAAAAAGGTTGAAGAGACCATAGAGAACATCAAACCTCAAGCCGTGGCTGTAGAGCTATGTTCCAGAAGGTATATGGCTTTAAAAGGGGAAAAACAAGATGTACCCGTTGTTGATGCAATAAAGAGGGGTGAAGCGCACCTCCTCCTCTTTCAACTCCTCCTCAGTTACTTCCAAAGGAAGATAGGTGAAGAATACGGCGTTAAACCGGGCGAGGACATGCTTGCCGCTGTTAAAAAGGCAGAAGAAATTGGAGCTGATGTACTTCTAATAGACCGAGATATATCCATAACTTTCAGAAGGTTCTGGAGTTCACTTTCCCTTTTTGAGAAGTTCAAAATAGTGTACCACCTAGTTAAAGGATTCTTCATTAGCGACGATGTTGACATCGAGAAGATGTTAGAGGAAGATGTACTCGATGCGATTGTAAAGGAATTTCGAGATATTGCCCCTTCAGCGGCAGAAACCCTAATAGATGAAAGAGACGCTTTCATGGCCGCAAATATTCTCGCTGCTCTAAAGAAGTACGACAGCATAGTTGTTGTAGTTGGGGCGGGTCACAAGAAAGGTATAGAGAAGCATCTATCAAATCCTGAGACCATTCCACCAATTAACGAGCTTTTGCAAGTAAAAAAAGGAATAAGTTTAACGAAAATAGCTGGTTATACAATATTTCTTATCGTACTCTTGGTTTTTGCCGCCGTGATTTCGACCCTCAATACGGCTCTTATTCTGAAAGCTTTCATGTACTGGTTCCTAATAAATGGTATACTTGCAGCCCTTGGAGCAGCAATTGCAAGAGCGCATCCCCTTTCCGTGCTTGCAGCCTTCTGTTCAGCTTGGCTGACCTCACTTAATCCAGCAATCGCAGCAGGCTGGGTTTCGGGTATCGTCGAAGCATGGAAAAGGGGGCCAACGACTAAGGATATAGAGGAACTTTCGAAAGTTAATAGCCTATCGGAGCTAATGAGAAACAGAATTTTCAGAATCTTACTTGTTGCTGCTTTGACAAACGTCGGCAGCGTAGCTGGAACTTTAATTGGGCTTCACTATGTTGTGCAACTTACAGGAGTAAATATTGCAGAAGTTCTCAAAAATTGTATCTCGTCAATACTGGGGCAGTGAGTTGCGTAACCAGCGTTTATAGGGAATGAGGCAGAAAGCAAACAAAGTATTACTACAAACGGTAAAACTCAAAGGATATTCAAGTTTTATTAAACTTCCCAGTAGTTGATGTTATTAAGTCAACCATTTTTAAACAATATAATTCGAAAAGCTTATATACTATAATGATAAATAAGTCATAGTTATGATGAGTAGAGTGATGAATGCTGGTGATGTAATTAAGAAGTTTGCTGAAGAATTGGAAAAAATAGCAAGAGAGGATAGTAACGGAAAGGAACCCGAAGAGAGATTAGCAGAACTCCTTGAGTATATGGGCATAATTGAAAAGAGTGAGGAAGGATACAAGCTTACTGAAGCAGGAATCAAGTTCCTCAAACTTTCCGAGAGTTAAGCTCAATCTCCAAAAAATTTTTTAAAGTTAGCACGGTTCTACAACGGGGGAGCGGCGGTGGGCGGCTGACCCGACGGTGAAAGCCGGAGGGAGGAAAGTCCCCCCACCGTTAAAGGCGGATCCCCGTAAGGGGATACCCCGAGAGGGGTGGCAACGGCACAGAAACGATACCCGCATGGAGCTATGCAATGAGGCTGAAAAGCCGAGATCATCCATGCGGGATGAAACGGCCGACCCCGCTGGTGCAACGCTTTGCGGCTTAGACTGATGCCGCCAGAACAGAAGGGGGCTTACTACCGCCACTCCCCTTCAATGTAAATACAGACTCTTTTTCTGCTTCGTGTATAACTCATAGTCGAGTTTTAGCAAGTCCAAGATGTTTTCAACCTCCCTCGTTTTACGGTATAGGTTTCCTTTTTCATCGTAGTTGATCGAGAGTGCAGATATGTAGCCTGATGCTACCTTTTCAAACCCCAGTACCTCAGGGCTGAGAACTCTGCACAGCGGGCATTCCCTTTCAAGATAGAACCCTCCAAGCACGATTAACCTCAATGCTCTACTTAGAGAGTCAGGAGAAGCTAAGGAGCCAACTCTCGCTTCTTTGGGAAGAGGAACCTTAACGAAGTAAACCGAGCAACCTTCTTTGAGCTCTTCAGGCATAAAATCCAGCCCTATTTTCGTTGCGTCTTCAGCATAGTAAATCAGTTCAATTTCTCCAAAAAGCTTGAATCTTATGATGTGCTTTCCACCGGCTCCAAACTTACCCAATTGCTCTTCCTCCAAAATCTTACCACCAATTTGAGTTACTCTATTCCTTATCTCGGAGAGAGTCTCTTCTGGCAAGTGGGAGTCTACAAAAACAAGTCTATCACCAAGAACGACCGCATGCTCCACGTCACCACCCGAACCCGCATATAGTACGGGCTGATGGAGATCGCTCTTCCCTATTTCTTTACTTACTCTCAGCATGAAACCTCTTTCTTCGGGAACGAAAAATGGCATGAGCTTTTTTGCTCTTGCGGTAAGCATGCATCGAGTAGGAAAACCGTAACTTTACCTTTTCCAAACTCGGAATCCAAAAAGTTATTATTTATTGCCTACCATTTAAAATTATGATACTTGTAGGCTTAGACGGCAGCAACGCTAGTTTTGCAGCCCTCGACTTTGCGATAGAGGAGGCAAAGATAAGGAAAACAAAAGTCGTTGCAATTCACTCCCTTTACGGAGGAGACAGAACAAAGTCGGAGGATGTGGCAAAAGGCGAGGAGATTCTCGAAGAAGCAAGAAGAAGGGGCGAAAAAGCTGGTGTTGAAGTTGAAACCCACCTTCTTGTGAGGGGGAACGAGCCAGGATATGATATAATTAGCTATGCGGACGAAATCAACGCCTCGTTAATAGTCGTTGGCGTTAGGAGGAGGAGTGCAGTCGGAAAGTTAATACTCGGTAGCGTTGCCCAGTACGTCATACTGAATGCCAAGCAGCCTGTGGTTTCTGTAAAGTAATATTAAGTTGATCAAAAACTTATTTTCTTAAAAGTCTAAAAGCACGAATTTACAGCTCATGGAACCTATGAACGTATCCCCTAAACTCCAGTTCCTTGCCGTCTATCCTAACTCCATCCCCCTTAACGACCTTTCCTATAACAAAGCCATGGGTGCACCGCTTGGACGTATAAACGAGCTCGTAATCACCGCCTGCATAGAGAAAGAGTTCAAGGGCTTTTTCTTTTTCCACATAGGGCGTTAGGTGATCTAGGGGGAGAAGCTCTTTCTTTATCTCTATCCCAACGCCGCTCTTTTCGGCTATGAGGTGGAGAGATACGGCAAGGCTATCGCTTATGTCCGTCATTGCGTTTGCGTGTTTTGCAATCTCAATCCCCTCTGCAATCCTTGGTTCCGGTGTGAATAGTGACTCAGGATAGGCAATGTCATCCCTCTCAGCTCCATCCAGCAACTGCTCAAGGCTGAGCTGAGCTTTTCCGAGAGGGGCGGTTAAACAAACGAAATCGCCAACTTTTGCATTGCTCTGCGTTACAAATCTGTCTGCAATTCCAACAGCAAAGCCTGCAATGCTTAATTCATCTCCAAAATCTATGTCACCTCCCACAACGGCAACGCTGAATTTATCCGCAAGCTTCCGCATACCCTTCATGATTTCTCCAAAGTTCCCTACCCATTTCTCAGAAAGCGTTATTGTGTGTACGAAATACAGGGGTTTTGCACCCATGGCTGCAAGATCGCTGAGGTTTACGGCCAGACTGAGGTGGCCTATCTCCTCAGCCCTAATACCTTTTGGAAAGTCAGTCTTCTCATGCAATACGTCCGCTGTAAGGACTACATTCTTCCCACCAATCCTAACGACTGCACAATCGTCTTCTCCGGCAGCAAGCAAAACATCCTCTCTACTTACCGAGAAAATCTTATTTGCAGCCTTTATGAGGTCGAACTCGTTCATACAAGCACCTCATAGCCACATATTACCTTATAGGTGACGTAAAGGCTTGTGTACTGCCTGTTTCCAATCGAATACACTTCAGCATTTGCCATTGCGTTTAACGTGGACTGCTTGAAATCTCCGTGGGGAAAGGCTCCTATACAAACCGTCTTCGCTTTTGGCACAAAGGGTCTTCCGTTTTCCCTCATTAGGGCTACAGGCGGAATCAGGATGTCCTTAAGACTTGCGTCCACGAACTCCATGAGCGGCTTTTCCGCTTTGATCATTCTCTTCCTGAAAAGATCCTCCATCAAGCCTACGAATCTGTTGTAGTTCCTCGGTAATCTCGTTTCTCCGTCTATCCTTATAATTTCCCCGTTTATTGTGTGAACGAATATCTCAAGTTCTCCTCTTTGATTTAGCTCGGAATCTAATGCAGCGAGCAGACATGCATGAACTATATCTGGCCTACCTCTCTTTTCCCTCTCCGGAAGTTCTTTCATCGCTGCATGATGCTTTGAATCATCGAGAAGCATATCAGTTGGCTTTTTCTTCCTTCTCCTCGCATCCTTAAGTATGGCGGGATGCTTCGCTATCGAAGCAGGAACTCTCTCTAGGGAGGCTTCAACAAACACGAGTCTGAGCATCGCTACCATGCCATCGAAGACTTAGAAAAACAATATTAATGCATTTGCTATAGCAGGCTGAGCATGCAAACCAGTGTTGCTACAGCTATTGCCGGTGCTTTAGGCTTTTTCACAACGCTACCTGTAGGAAGCGCTAAGAGCTTTGAGGCTTTCAGGAAAGGCATCTTCGTTATGCCCATCGCTGGCTTCGTTGCTGGCGTTCTCGCTGGTTTTGCTTCGTATCTCCTCTCCATGTTTGGCTTGGGCTTTGCAGCAATTGCGGCAATTCTGGCCGTTGAAGGTATAAACCACGTTGACGGGCTTGCGGATTTTGGCGATGCGCTGTTCGTTGAGAAATCGAGGAAGAAGGATGTCTTGAAGGATACAAGGCTTGGTGCGGGTGGATGCGTTTCTATTTGCCTTTACGTCCTAACTGTCGCCTTTTCAGCAAGCAAAATGGAGCCTTTAAAGCTATTCCTCGCGGTAATTACGTTAGAAGTTGCTGCAAAGTTTGCAATGCTTTTTTTACTCTGCACATCAAAGCCCTTATGGCATGGCCTTGCAAGCGCAGTTATGGAATTTGCCAATAAAAGGCAGCTCGTGGCCGGTTTCCTGCTTTCTCTTGCAATCATTCTCCCCCTTCAATTATCCTTTCCCGTGCAGTCCGTGCAGCCCGTAAATCTCTTCGGGTTCACGATCCTCATTGCTATCGCCTTCAGAGCCTATGTTACAAGGGTGTTTGGGGGAGTTAGCGGTGACATAACCGGAGCCCTTAACTGCATTGTAATAGCCCTTGGTCTATGCGTATGCTCTCTCTGCTGATGTGTGGTGGAAAGGGCGAGAGGCTTGGAATGGGAGAAAAACCTCTTGTAAGAGTTTGTGGAAAGAGGCTCGTTGAACATGTCCTCGACTCGTTGTGGATGTGTGAGGTCATTGCTGCGGTTACAGACTCCACACCCGAAACGGCAAGGTTCCTTAAAAGTGAGGGCATAGAGGTCATAAAAACCTCCGGGAAAGGCTACGTCGAAGACATGTGCCAAGCAATTAAAGAATTCAGGCTTTTTGAACCAATCCTCGTCGTTTCTGCCGACCTCATATTCTTCAAACCCGTACTCCTCGACGTGATTTCGGCGTTCATTTCAAGCGATGCTGTCGCTTTGACGACAGCATATCCCGATGGAAGTTATGCAGGTATAAACGTAGTAGACGGAATGTTTATAGGAGAGGAACAGAAAGAAATAGTTTATAGGGTTGAAGATAACGATGTCCTGAATGTGAACACACCCGAGGATATAAAAAAGGCTGAGGAAATATGGAATACGACGAGAAGAGGAGAAGAATGGTAGAAAGACTGAAGATAGAGCTTGACATAAGCGAAAGGGTAGCAGAGGCTATGTTAAGGGTACCACGCCACCTCTTTGTCCCCTATCAGTACAGAAAAGAAGCTTACATCGACACACCCCTCCCCATAGGCAGCGGGCAAACAATAAGCGCGCCCCACATGGTCGCAATGATGTGTGAGCTTTTAAACTTAAAGCGAGGAGAGAAAGTCCTTGAGGTTGGTGGAGGGAGCGGATACCATGCAGCCGTAGTTGCCGAAATCGTTGGC
>QMZF01000033.1 GCA_003663055.1 Archaeoglobales archaeon
AAGCTATTCCATAGTTTCTATTTATATTCCTTTGCGATTTTTTGAGGATTCTTCTCCAGAGAATTTTTCAACAGGTGAGCACATGTGCTTATTCAAAAATTACCGGGGGAAGAAGACATGCCCAGACCGAATTCAGGATTGCGTAAGCTTGTCATAGTATTCACAGTAAGTTTACTGCTCTTAGTCGTTTTAGGCGTTGTCACAGCGGGTAAGGGAAGTGAGAAGGGTGAGCTGAAAGTAGCCTCTAAAATAACTGCTAAACTATCAGAAGAAATAGCCAAAGCTGGAGCTGAGGAGCTACCAGTAATCATTTTACTTAAGAAAGGTGATACGCCTACAGAGAAAATACAGCTCCAATCAACAGTAGCTTCAACCGTAGAGGCAAAAGGTGGCAAAGTTAAGTACAAATACAGGCTAATAAATGCCATCGCCGCAAAGGTGCCTGTAAGCAAAATAACAGAGCTCGCACGGCTAGATGAAGTTGAAAAAATATTCTACGATGAAGTTCTCTTCATTCCACCAACACTGCAGGTTCAGGCTGAAACGTCACTCGAGAACGCCACAAAAAGCATAGGTGCAGACTACGCTTGGAACTTGGGCTACGATGGAACGGGAGTAACGATCGCTGTAATTGACACGGGAATAAACTACACCCATCCAGATCTCGGTGGTGGTTTTGGAGCAGGGTATAAAGTGGCCAGCGGTTATGATTTTGTAAACAACGATGATAACCCGATGGACGATAACGGGCATGGAACCCACGTTGCTGGCATTATCGCAGCTAATGGGAGCATAAAAGGGGTTGCTCCAAATGCTACGCTTTTAGCTGTAAAGGTTCTTGGTGCTGATGGCGGTGGATATCTTTCTGACGTAATTGCTGGCGTAGACTGGAGCGTTGCAAACGGGGCAGACATTATAAGCATGTCCCTAGGCGGATTTTCTTTGCCAAACGACGGTAACAACCCACTCAGTCTGGCTGTAGATGCTGCCGTAGATAGGGGAGTTGTAGTCGTCGTCGCTGCGGGGAACGAAGGCCCTGGAACCGGAACTATAGCTTATCCGGGCGATGCGAAGAAAGTAATTACAGTTGGTGCAGCAAATACCAACGGTACAATAACAATTTCTGATGACGTAGTCGCGGAGTTTAGCAGCAGGGGAGCAAGCGCATTTGGCAGGCTCGATCCCGATGTTGTAGCCCCTGGAGTCGCTATAAACTCCACATCTGCTAACGGTGGCTATGAAACAAAGTCTGGAACATCCATGGCAGCTCCATTTGTTTCTGGAGCCGCAGCCCTTCTACTGCAGAAAGACCCAAGCTTGACGCCTGAACAAGTTAGGGCAATTTTGATGCACACTGCAAGCAGTATCGGCGGCCACGTTTTTGAGCAAGGCGCTGGCTTAATCAACCTCACAAATGCCCTAACTTACAACATTAGTGCAAGTATAAACGGTAACGATCGCTGGGAAGTAAGCGTAATGCCCGGTTTAAGCGCAACAGCAACGCTCACCTTAAACAACGATAATGACTACGTGGTTAACTTCTCGTTTACCTTCGAACAAATAACAGATTTAGAGGGGGACAAATCCCTACCACAATCAAGTTTCTCGCTACCGAGCTACGTTGTCGTTCCACCAAAAAGCAGTAGAAGTGTTAAAATAACCTTTACAGCACCAACCAATGCTGAACCAGCCATTTACGGCACGACACTCATTATTTCTGGATACTCTGCCGTACTTAGAGTGCCCATCGTCATCACGATTCCTCTGCTGGGAAACGGAACGATTAATGGCAGCGTTGATGATGGCGCGATATACGGAGGAGACTGGATATACTACAAAGTAAAGGCATACAACGGAACTTCTCTCTACGCTAAACTCGAGTGGGGCAATACAACCAATGATCTAGATTTATACTTGCTCGCTCCCAACGGTGAGCTCGTTGACCGGTCAGAAAGTGGTAATGGAACTTACGAGGAAGTAAGCTTAGCTGACATGGTTTACGATGAATACTGGCTTGCTGTTCATGCATACTATCTGAGTACTACTCAGGAGATGTACACGATTATAGTATCCTATCCTCCAACTTCACAAGGTACCCTTCAGGTTTCACCCTCGTCATGGCAGGGGAGTGTCAAGAGTTATGAAGTCAAAAACATCACGTTCACCATAACAAACGATAACGTGCCAAAAACTGTCAATCTGAGTGTAAACGTGCTCTCTCCAGGAAGCAGCGACTTCTTAACTTGTACGGTTGAAAATACTGGTGGAAGCTATCTTATCGTATGGAACGTGACTTCGAGCGGAATAGACGTAGCAAATGCCAAGTATTTGAACATTACCCTACAGTGGGATAATTCATCCAGCGACTTGGATCTAGCATTATTCTATTGGAATGGTTCAGCTTGGGTAAAAACGAGGTTTGAATCTGCACATAACAATGTACAGCTCGGAGAGGCTATAGAAGAACTTAAGAGCGTGGATGTCAGGCACTATCTAAAAACGTATCCCGACTTTGGCATTGGTATAGCAAACTGGGGCGCATCACAAACGTACAACCTTACAGTAAACTTCACCGACCTTTCACCGTGGGATGCTGCAAATGTAAACGTTACCTCCTTAACTTTAAATGCGAATGACGTAAAGTACGTTAACGTCTCCATTGACGGATCAAAGTTGATTCCAGGAAAAGAATACGAAGCTGTGTTCCTGATAAACAACGAAACTGAAGACTTCGCCACGGTATGGCTGTACGTGTATGCTTTACCTACCCCCGTTCACGACGTTAATACTGGCAAAAACTTCACAACAATACAGGAAGCCATCAACGATCCCGAAACAATAGATGGACATACAATTACCATCGACCCCGGAGAATACGTCGAAAACGTATTTGTGAATAAGAGCATCACAATTATCGGAAACGGCCCAAAGGAAAGCATAATTATCAAAGCAAATGATCTGAACTCGTCTGTGATTTACATTGAAAACGCCAGCAACGCACGTTTGGATAATTTGGTACTGCAGGAAGGTCGATGCGGTATTAGTTTGTACAACGTAAGCAATTTCACAATCTCAAATGTTAAGGCTGTTAACAACGTCTATGGAATTCTCCTAACGTCATCTTCTAACAACACGATAAATGATAGTGTAATCAGCCAGAACGATTATGGTATTGCGCTAATAAACTCGTCGTACAATACTATTAAAGTAAACGAAATCCTGAATAACGACAAGGGCTTCTATCTGAACAATTCGTCTTCCAATCTCATATACCTCAACTACTTCAACAACACAAACAACACTTACGTTGAAAAATCTATCAACACCTGGAATACAACAGTCGGCAACTACTGGAGCGATTATCTCGGAACAGACAGCGATGGAGATAGGATAGGCGATGTTCCATACGAAATCGACTCCTACAACGCAGACTATAAACCGTTGCTCGTCAAACCGCAAGACCCGCCATACATGGCTGCCAGCTATACGCCCATAGTCGATCAAACGATGGCGACGAACTTAACCCTTAGAGTTCTCGAGTTCTGGCCATCGATGCTAGTAGTTTACGAAAACGACAGCGTTGTTTACTCAAACGGATACGGTTGCTACGAGCCGATTGAAATTCCAATCAACACAACGAAACCTGCAGTAATAACGTACAGAATTCTGGCAAACGATACCCGCAACAACTCTGCAGAGAAAACACTTACGGTATGCGTAATGCCTACGCCAGAAGAGACGAACGAAACCCAAGTTACTCTGCAGCAAAACAACGCAACAGAGATCGACTTAGGTAACTTGACAGTGGAGATTAACTCAACTTCAAGCGTTTCTGGTAATGTATCGGTAAGATTCTACAACTCCTCTCCAATAGCCTCGCTTTCTGGTAAGAACGCTGTAATTTACTTTGCTATTAATGTCGATGATGTAATCAATAGCAACGTTTCGTCTGTAACGATCTACTATCACTACAGCGATAGCGATATAGCAGGGCTAAACGAGTCGAGTCTGAGAGTATACTACTACAACGAAACATCAACGCGGTGGGAACAGCTTGAGGGAGGAGTAAACAGAACGGGGAAGTACGTCTGGGGCAACACAACCCACTTCAGCCTCTTTGCAGCCTTTGCCGAACCAAAACCAGACCTAATAGTAGAATCAATATCTATTCCATCAAGCATGACAGCAGGAAACACGTACTCTATAGGCGTTGCAGTCGCGAACCTCGGTGGAAGTGCATCCAATATTAGGGTAACGCTCAAGGCAGATGGAGCGGTTGTTGGCAATCAAACTATAGCTTCGCTGAATGCTGGTGAAACGAAGACTGTAACATTCTCATGGACTCCATCAGCGGGGAGCCATACTCTAACAGCTATTGTGGATCCCGACAACAACATCGATGAGCTTAACGAGGGTAACAACACCAAAGCTATAACTGTTAACGTGCAATCGCCATCAACAAGCGGAGGCGTAAGCGGAGGAGGAGGCGGTGGTGGCGGAGGTGGTGCAGGTGCTCCATCTTACAAAATAGGGAGCATAACTATCTCTGCTCCAAGTAGCGTAAAAGCGGGCGAAACTTTCAACATTTCAGTTAACTTCACTACGAACTTCCGCACATCCAGCGCAAAAATAACTGCGGTTGTGCCAAGGGGCTGGAGTGCTACATCGCTAACAATCGATGTCGATTACGGCGGAAAAGGAAACATAACCGTCAGTGTTCCTGAGAATGCAACCACAGGAAAATATACGATAACTGTGAAGGTAGATGCACGTTACGATGCTGAACAGAGAAACGTTACAATCAAAGTAATTTCGAGCTATGGTAGGGAAAAGGACGAAACTACAGCTCCTCCTGTATCGATAAAGTACACGAAGACGAACAAAACCGCGCAACCTACAGCACAAACGCCATCTACACCAACGTCTGAGATGACACCCACCCCTGAAATTACTAAAGAAGCACAAACTCCTGAAAGCAAAGGTATCCCGGGATTTGAAGCTCTACTAGCCCTGACCATTATTGCTGCGGTAGCAGTACTGAGAAGAAGGCAGTATCGGTAACTAATTAATATGTTTTTATAAAAATCAATACGTCTTTGCCACGGCGTTGAGGTACCCCTTCCCACCACAAATTACACAGCTTCCCTCGTATTCTACATCTATCCAGTCTGGCAGCTCTTCAATTCTGCCAAGAACGTCTCCGCCAGCTTCTTCTTCGAGGGCTTTTCCGCAGTCAATCGATGAGCATAGGTGTACGAGGGCAACGCCCTTTCCAACCCATTCCGAAATGCTGGCAATGTCGTCAAAATACCGGATTTTCTCCTTCATTTTTTCGAGAGCAACATTTATCATGCGTTTCTTCATTTCTGCTGCCCATTCCTCGATTTTTTCCTTCGTAATCTCGTCGATCGAGACTTTAAACTTCTTTCTCTCGTCCCTAAAGGAAATAACAGCCGTGTTTTCCTCCACTTCTCTCGGCCCAACCTCTATTCTCATCGCTACACCCTTCAGCTCCCACCTGTAGTACTTTGCTCCCGGTCTTTCGTCGCTGTCATCCAGCAAAACGCGGTAACCGTAGCCCTTCAATCTGTCGAGAATCTCCCCGCATAGTTTGAGGACTCCCTCTTCTTTCCCCTTGTATAGAACGGGAATTATGACCACCTGGATTGGCGAAACCTCAAATGGCAGCACTAAGCCGAGATCATCGCCGTGGATGCTTATCAAAGCAGCTATGCAGCGCTCGGATATGCCGTAGCAGGTCTGGTGGGCAAATTCTCGCTCCCCATCTGGCTTTTCGAACATAATGCCAAAGGTTTTCGCGAAGTTGTTTCCGAGGTGGTGAACGGTACCAATCTGCATCGTTCTGCCGTCAGGCATTACAGTGTCGAATGCAATAGTGTAGGCAGCTCCGGGAAACTTGTCCCACTCCGGTCTCCTTATCACAAGGTAGGGAATCGCAAGAAAGTCGTAGAACTCCTTGTAGTAGCCTATCGCTTTTCTAATCTGTTCTTCTGCCTCTTCAAACGTTCTGTGAACTGTGTGTGCCTCCTTGAAGGACGTTATCTCGCGAAGCCTTATGAGGGGGCGGGTGTGCTTCGTTTCGTAGCGGAAGGTGTTGACTATCTGGTAAACTTTCAAAGGTAAATCCGCATGACTCCTTACCCAGAGCTTGAAAACGGGATACATCGCCGTTTCGCTTGTCGGCCTTAATGCGAGCTTCACATCCAAACGCGTTAATCCGCCATGTGTGACCCAGTAAACCTCATTCTCAAAGCCCTTTATGTGTTCTCCTTCCTTACCAAGCTCTGTTTCCGGAATTAAGGCGGGAAAGTAAACTTCGTCATGATCCCTATCCATTATCTCCCTAAGCTTTCCATAAACGAGCTGTCTCAGCTTAAAGCCAAAAGGATACCAGACGTAAAGCCCCTTTACAGGGTAGCGAATATCCATTATCTCCGCCTGCTGAATGAGTTCGTGATACCACTCCGAGAAATTTTCCTTTGACGGCAAGCTTTCAGATTTATCCTGAACCATGCAACCACCTTTAAGGCGGGAGAGTCGGCTTTTTATTAAGCTTTCGTAAAACTGCAGAAACTACAGACTGCTGAGGATAGCATCCATGTCGAGCTTTTCCTCAACCACTTTGGCAAATTCCTCTATTCCGTCCGTTCTTTTTGGTGTTTCTACACCTATATGCTTGCACAAAGCCCTTACAACGCTATCGTTCCAGAAAAGCCCGTGCATGTACGTGCCCCAAACCATACCGTCATCGCTCGCACAGCCCTCACCATCGAAGATGGGGTTGGATGTTTTCGTTACTCCCTTGTGGATCTCGTAGCCCCACACTTCCTTACCTCTTATCCTATCAAGAATTACTGCATTTCCCCTCACTTTCCTTTTAACTTGCCTGCAAATCTTCCTGAACTCCCTGAACTCCGTTACTGCATCAAGCAGACCGACACCTTTAACCCTAGCGATGCCATGCTCCACTCCGTAATCTATCAGCTCTCTGCCCAGCATCTGGTAGCCTCCGCATATCCCTATCACCGGCCTATCCCTTGCAAACTTCCTGAGCTTTTCGTCCATTCCCGAACTCTTTAGAGCTTTTAAATCTGAAATCGTGTCCTTGCTTCCTGGCACGATTAAAACCTCACAGTCGAGTGTTTCTTTTAAGTCTACAAACCTGCATAGACCCCTTATGGGCTCGAAGTCTGTGAAGTTCGAAACCCTCGGCAGTCTTAGCACTCCAATTTCTCCGCTTCCGTCCCACTCTTCGATGCAAAGCGAATCTTCGGAAGGCATTGGTGTGCTTATGTACGGCAACACGCCGATAACTCCAATGCCGGTCATATCCTCGAGCTGCCTTATTCCGCTTTCAAGCAGTTTTTCGCTTCCCCTAAGCCTGTTTATAATGAAACCCCTTACAAGAGATGCTACATCGTGCGGAAGCAGGCGGTACGTGCCGTAAAGGGAGGCAAAAACCCCTCCTCTGTCTATGTCTCCTACGATGTATATTGACGGCTTTGCAATGCGTGCAATACCTATATTCGCCACATCTCTGTCGTAGAGGTTAATTTCGGCCATTCCACCTGCTCCTTCTATCACAACAACATCGTATTCCATGGCCAGCTGCCTGTAAGCATCTTCCACAACTTTCATTATCTTTGGAACCTCTTTGTAGTAATCGAGGCTCGAAATGTCCTTAACGGCCTCTCCAAGTACGATCAGCTGTGAAATAAGATTTCCCTTCGGCTTCAGCAGAACTGGGTTCATAAGCTCGTTTGGTTCTATACCCGCAGCCTTCGCCTGAAACGCTTGCGCAATCGCAATTTCCTTTCCCTCTTTCGTGACGAATGAGTTCAAGCTCATGTTCTGTGCTTTGAAAGGCG
>QMZF01000034.1 GCA_003663055.1 Archaeoglobales archaeon
CGCCTTCTCGCTTGTATCCAAGTATTTTATCGCAGCTGAACTAGCCACACAAGATTAGTTCATCTCCAAGGGCAACGAACTGCTCAATGTCATTCTTTTTTATCACTGTTGTGTATCTCCTTAAAGAAACATGATGAGATACCGGTATATTTCGAGGGGTACCATAGAGGCCATGTTAGATCATCTTCGAGAACGTCAAAAAGTTTGAGGAGGTTCGATTCTTTAGACACATAGACTGCCGGAACAAGGTGTAAACCGTACATCACGAGGAGGGCGTTTCCATCAGTATTCGATAATTTCGGTCATTTCGTTCATTATGGCATTTGACAAAAAATTTATTTAATCTTATAAGTATTTTGTCTAAATTGATATTAAGAATGTACTCTCAACCATATGTGAAGAGACAACAACATTTAAATTTCCATTATATCGATTGCATACAAGGGCTCGTAGCTCAGCGGTAGAGCGCCGCCTTCGCGAGGCGGAGGCCGCGGGTTCGAATCCCGCCGAGTCCATTTATATTTTGTTGCTGCAGATGTGTTAAGTCACGAGGCCAGAGATAATGAAATAACTAAATTTTTTAAATTTTTAAAGATAAATTAGTTAGGAACGCAACAAATACCATCAAGAAAACTAGACAAGATCAAAGCTGTTTTACAACTTTCTTTCCTCTCTCAATGACAATTTTCACTTCCTCGATACCATCAACCACAACACTTTCCCCTTCCTCAAGCTCAATCTTTGCAAGCTCCTCTAAATTTTTGAGTTTTCCGACTTTTTTAGCCATTAACATCACCTTATTTCCTTCTTATAAAACCTTTTCTCAGAATCTGTCGAATTCCTTGCCGTGACGATTTCGAAGTCTTTTCCGATTTTGTCCATAAAGATTGTCAGATATCTGCCGGCTGTTGTCTGACCGATTACTCTGTATCTGTTGCCTTTCACTCTCGTCAAAACAAATTTACCTTCAAAGACCTCGTAGACTTCTTCAATGTCCACAGCGTGCTTATCTCTGATCTTAGTTAGAATTTCGGGTTTTATTCTTAGCAGGCAGATCACCTCCAAGCTCTAAAAGATTTTAAAAGCCCATCTTGGGGCACTAAATTAACCTTCCCACGCAGTCATGTAACTGCTCCATGGATCTCAACAAAAAAGCCCCCGCCATAACTCTAAATTCAAGACTGCAAAGTGTTGTGCGCCATGGTGCATTCCTTAACTGAACCGGTAGAACAATCCCACCATGTGAACTAGACTGTTGGGCTGTTGCAGTACATCGTCGGATGTTCCAAAATCACTTGATCGGTTACTCACAGGTTAGCGATCGAGTTAATTTTTATGTAAAATGTTTCATAACCCAATCGATTGAATGCAGGGAATTAGCTTTATATCCTAACGTTCTACTCTTTGGGCCGTGAAAGTGAGGGTAGCGCTGGAAACCTATGGATGTACGATGAATCAGGCGGATAGCGACATAATGAGGGCTGAAATTTCAAAGGAGTTTGAGCTATCTTCCGTTGATAGAGCAGACGTCGTTGTGATAAACTCTTGTGGGGTTATAGACTTTACAGAGCGGAAGATTTTGAAGAGGGTTGAGGAGCTAAAGCGTTCAGGAAAGGTGGTAGTAGTTGCTGGCTGCTTGCCAAGAATATCCGCAAAAAAGGTCAGAGAAATTGCAGATTCGGCGTTAAGTCCGGATAACGTTCACAGAATTCGTGAAGTTGTAAGAGCTGCTATATCGGGCAGGAAGCTCTTTATAATTAAGAAGGCGAGCATAGACAAGTCGAGATGCGAGAAAAAGCGGGCAAGGAAAGGTATTGCTGTAGTCTCAATAGCTGAGGGCTGTATGGGAAGATGTACATTTTGTGCAACGAGATTTGCAAGGGGTAGGCTTAGAAGCTTCAGCTTGGATGGAATACTGGATGAGGTAGAGAAGGCAGTTAAAGAAGGATACGTTGAAATTCAGCTTACTTCGCAGGATACGGGAGCTTATGGCCGGGACATAGGCACCAGTCTGCCGGAACTGCTGGAAAAAATCTCTTCGATAGAAGGGGAGTTTAGAGTTAGAGTTGGGATGATGAATCCAAGACATGCCTACGAAATGCTCGAAGACTTACTGAATACCTTCGAAAGTAAAAAGATATACAAGTTCCTTCATTTGCCCGTTCAGAGCGGAGACGAAAAAGTTCTGAAAGACATGGGTAGGAATTACACAGTTGAAGAATTTGAGGAAGTGGTTTCGTCATTCAGAAGGCGGTTTGACGATGTCATGATCTCTACCGATGTAATTGTGGGTTTTCCTACAGAGACGGAAGAGGCTTTCTATAGGACATTTGAGCTCATACGAAGGGTTAAGCCAGACCTGCTTAACATAACCCGCTACTCACCAAGGAAAGGCACACCAGCATACAGACTGAAGGACATGCCGGACTGGATAAAGAAGGATAGATCGAGAGCCCTGACGAGGTTAGAAAATCGGATAAAGGAAAAGAAAAACGCTTCTCTAGTCGGTAAGGAATTTGAGGTAGTCGTAACAAAGTCTGATGGTAGGTTCCTTTCAAGAAGCCTTGCCTACAGACCCGTAGTACTTGAAAAAGGGAGGATTGGAGAATTTTGTAGGGCAAAAGTTGTAGGATATACGACAACGCACCTCATTGGCGAAAGGACAGTTTAAGTAAGCTTAATGTGCCCTAAGTTTGTCGCTCATGGCATGAAGGTTACGTTTCTTGGTACGGGCACAGCTGTCGACACAACAAAAGCGCAGAGTTGCATTCTTGTGGAGGATTCTGCCAAGATTTTGGTTGATATCGGGTGTGGTGCATTCAGAAGACTCGGCGATGTTGGCATTGGTGTGAACGAAATTGATGCTGTTCTGCTTACCCACAACCACCTCGACCACAACGCAGACCTTTTACCGCTCTTAAAGGCCAGATGGTTGGAAAATGGAAGTGAACTTCAAATATTTGGTCCGAGGGGAACTAAAGCGTACATAGAGAGCTTACTTGAAGCATATCCGTACTTGAGGAGAAAGCTTAGGTTCATTGTTAGCGAAGAGGAGAACTTTGAAGTCTGCGGAATTAAGGTGAAAACAATCCCGACTTACCATTCTGTGGTGAGTAGAGCCTACGTATTGGACGATGCGCTCGTCATCAGTGGGGACACAAAGCCGTTTCCCGAACTCCTATCTATCGAATGCGAAGTTCTCGTTCACGAACTCTCGCTCCCTTCTGGTCACTCTGAAGATCACACAACCCCGGATAACTTAAAAGAACACTTAAGTCTTCTAAAAGCGAAGAAGCTCATTTTCACCCACATGTACCCTCATGCGTACTTAGTGAGGGAGAAAATTCTCGAATCCCTTGGCGTTGGCGAGGTAGCCGAAGATCTTATGAGCATTAGTATTTGAAAAAATTATTTAATTGAATCAACTTTTATTAACTGTGGAAACATTTAAATATAGCCTGTAAGATTCATGGCCATGGGATTGAGAGAAAAAGTAGAAAAAGTTGTGGAAGAGGAAATAAGACCCGCTCTCATTCAGGATGGTGGAAACATCGCTGTTGTCGATGTGGATGAGGAAAGTGGTATCGTTAAAGTTCAGCTTCTTGGGGCATGTTACGGGTGTCCTTTGGCACAGTTCACTCTTGCGACGTTCGTTGAGCAGAGAATAAGGCAGAGGGTCCCAGAAATTAAAAGAGTGATACCAGTTTAAAAATCAAAAGCTTTATATTCTGCAATTTTTGGTAGAATTTATCCAAGTAATTTTAAAATTTATAGTACCATGCTTATAAACTAATCAAACCAAAAAACATATATATTGTTAAAACTCTTATGATACTCATGATACTAATAGAGCCTCTGACAAAGATGCTCGTAAACGGAAACACGATAGAGGGTGAAAAAGTAAAGAAAAAGTTGTTTGGTGGCTTCTGTACTTGTGGAGGTATAATGTACCAGAAATCCTGGTTCCGTCACGGAAACTCTTTTTTGATGGTTTCAGAATGTGAAAAATGCTGGAGAAACGAAGTCATGGTGTTCAACGGAAACAAAGTAATTTCAAGGAATGAGGTAAAAGTTGTTGATAGAACCCAGATAAAACATTTTCTGAGGGATATTTTGAGTTCTTCCGAGTATGAGGCTCTAATGGCAAGGACAAGGCAAGAAGATTACAACTACAGTGCGTTCAGCAGGGCGAAGAAAAAGTTGGAAGATATGGGGTTAAGTGTCGAAGAAGTTTTAACTTTCTTCTAATTCAATAATAATTTGAATAATTTTTAAAATTTTTTAGTCAATATATTTTGATTTAAGTAATTTCACATTAACTACAAATCCTACAATCAGATTGAGGAAGTACGTTATAAACCTCCAAATGCCCGTTAGCACACCTATAACATGTTGTGGGGCGAATTTTGAGTAGAGGTAACCCATCCCTATTTCTGCAATCCCACTCGCTCCAGGGGTCAGCGGTATTAGGGACAGTATAACGAGAATTAGTTGAGAAGTAAGAGAAAGCAAAAACTGAGGATCACAGCCAAAAGCAGCAAGAATTGCAGAGGGGACTAGAAATTCGGAAAACCAAATCAGAGCTGTAAGAAAAATTACCGTTGCGATGTTTTTGTACGAGTTTTTTGTTATGCTTATAAGAGCGCTCCTGAACATGACGAGTTCGGACTTTATTCTTTCTCCGGCTTTTTCTGCTCTCTTTGTAAACCTTGGAAGGAACCTGACAATCCAGGAAGTAAAGTTATCTAATCTTTCAGGCTGCTTTACTAATGCCCAAAGAAAGATAATAAAACCGAAGAGGCAGATGGAGAAAACAACTCCAACTTTAATACCGAGCTTTGTTGAGAAACCTGTAAGCAGAAGGAAAATGGGGAGAGCTGACGTGAAGAAAATAGCATCAAGTAACCTTTCTGCAAGAACGATTGCCGTTGCAGAGCCAACGCTCGCGCCAGCATCATGGAGCATCTTCACTCTCAGTGGCTCTCCTCCAGCAGAGGAGGGCGTTATGGCCGCAAGAAACACGCTGGCGATTGTCATTTCGATTGCATAGCCTAAACTTATTCTATGGCCAAGAAATGATGCAAGTACTTTCAATCTTACAGCCCAGAAAAACCAGAAGAGAACGTGAAGAAGAAATGCGATTGAAAGAGATAATAAGTTCGCCTGAAAAATCGCCCTCCACGTTACACTCGTTTCCGTGAGCTTGAATATGATAGCAATTGTTAGAATGCTAATCAAAATGCCCAAGAGAGCTTTTTTTCTTATTAGAGTAGTTAAAAAGACTTTTTTCACGTTATCACCTACAAGCTCCTCTTAATGGCTTTCCATTCTACACCTTTCTTCTTTCCAAAATTCACCATTGCCCTGAATGCTGCATACTGAAGAAGGAACGCGTGAATTGCCAAGCCAGCGATGACTGGAAGTTTTTTAACGTTTTTGAATTTGTATAGTATAAGAGGTGGAGAAAGCAGAATTAAAGGGGACAGGAGGAAAACGAAGTACGTTAATGTCAAAGCCATCACCCAACCACGTATAAATTTTGGCCTTCCGCTCCTTTTCACGTCTTTCCAGTACTTCCAAAGTTGAAGCCCACCATAATACCACCTCTCACGCTGGTTGAGCAAATCTCGCCACGTCAGTGGGGCCTGCTCGTAAACTGCGGTGTTAACCAAGAGTGCTTTGAAGCGTTTTGCATGCATGCGCGTTGCGAAGTCCGCATCCTCTGCAACTGCATCTTCTTTCAATCTGTATTTAAATAGATAATCTGCTCTCAGAACACCTATTAATCCGTTGAACTGCTTAAATCCTGTTCTCTTCAGCAAGAAATTTATCAGCATGTATTCTGCACATATCGTGCTTGATACTAGATTTGTGGCATTGGATATGTATCGAGGAGATGAAGCGATGTACGCTCTTGGTTCAGCATCGAGGGCTTTAACGCACTTAACTATAAAATCCTTTGCAGGACGAGAATCAACATCGAAAATAGCAATATACGTGGGTTTAAAATCCTTTAAAGCTTTTAAAGCATCATTTATAGCTCCAGCTCTCTTTCCTCTTGTGTTTTCTCTTTGAAGCACTTCAACACCTTCTTTTTTTAGTATTTCACCTCTGTTATCGTTTTTTCCATTTAGGTCAAGGACGTAAAGGATTTTCACCCTCATTTTTCCGAACTCGAGACTTTTTAGATGTCTTACAGACTGTACGAGTATTTCTGCTGGTTCATAGGGTGAAACTGGGACGATTATGGCCACTCTCATGCCAGTTCACCGTATATCTTCTCCACTTTGTTCAGGATTATTTTCCAGTTGTATTTCTTCTCTACGGCTCTTCTTCCTTTTTTCCCTAGTTTTGTTGCGATTTTGTCGTTGGTAAGGATAAGTTTTAGCTTCTCTACAAGCTCTACACGGCTGGAGAAGACCATCCCGCCCTCTTTTGCTACCTCGGAAACTCCTGGGACATTCGCTGCTATGACTGGTGTGGAACAAGCCATCGCTTCGAGCAGGACTATGCCAAACGCTTCGAGCCTTGAAAAAGAGGGGAGAACGAGAATCCTTGCCCTTCTCATCCACTCTATTACGTCCTTCTTAGGTATTTTGCCGGTGAAGGTTGCACTAACGCTAAGCTTCTCTGCAAGCTTTTCGAACTTTGGTCTATCTTCTCCATCCCCTACTATCACGAGTTTGGCATCGATTTCTTTTTGTAGATCAGCTACCGCCTCTATTAGCAATGAAACACCCTTGTACTCCACCAGCCTGCCAACGTACAGAATAATGGGGCGCCTATTTCCTGCATCTACTCCTGGAATGAATTCGTCTGGATTTACAGCATTTGGAATAACTTCGACCTTCTCCAAGTAATTGGTTAGTATTTGAGAAGTTTTAGCGTAACTATGTGTAGTTGCCAATATTACATCAGCTCTTTCTAGGATGGGCGTAACAATCGATGCGTTTGTTTTTTCTATCTGCCTAGCAATCAAGGCTGGGACTGCGCAACCGTTGACCCTCGCCGGTATAACAACATCGTTGTGGTAGGTCACGACGTGGGGTCTTTTGTAGCGTTCAGAGAGTTTTGCGAAGTTCTTGGCGAAGAAGGGGGAGGGAACATGGGAGTGGTAGATGTCGGCTTTAATGTTGGGGAAAACTAGAGGAATTGGTGAGTAAGGAACGTTTATGCACGGAACTACGATATCAGAACCTACGGAGGATACGACAACAACCTCATAACCCCTGCTTTTCAGACCCTCTGCAAGATTCTTTGCGTGTATTTCCACACCGCCAATGTGCGGAGGGTAATAAGGGGTTGACATCGCTATTTTCATTGCTTTGCCTGCACGTTTTGAATTATATAAAGGTTTTAGTATTTTTAATCGTGGCTTAGATTAGAGAGATTGCAGCAAAGGTATGGATATACAATTCTCTGAGGACAATTCTTTGCTGAGAGGGGTTTGTTAGAGCTTAGATGCTTTAGATGAGTTAGGTTGGGTAAATAAAAGTTTCAAAGATATTTGTAACACCAGTAACACCGGCATCGCACCAACAGCAGAATTAACAGAACTCCAAATGTCTTTCGATTGCTTTGTAACGCCTTTTGCGAAATTCTGGGTACTTTTGATTTTTTATTTTTCATCTAAAAAAGAGCATACTCACAATGTGTTTTTGGCGTCATTTAAGTAGAGAGGTGGGCGCGCCTCGGGTCGATCCGCGTTACGGAGATAAGCTCTGCCCGGTCTCTCCTCCCCGCTACCCTGGAAGCGCCGTGCGTCCGGGGTAAGCCTGCTCCCTTCCGGGCCTGGGCCGATTC
>QMZF01000035.1 GCA_003663055.1 Archaeoglobales archaeon
ATCCGGATTAATATTAAACGCCCTGAGAATTCCTGTGCATAGGAGTCTGATGGCTTTCAAATGCTCAGCCCTCTTCCTATGTATCTGAGAAGGCAAGACTCCAAACGAATCATAAGCTTTGAAATACTCGCTAAAACCTACTTTTTCAAGTATGAACTTCATTTCAAAAAGAATTAGATGCAGAAGTATTATCTCGCCCTTCTGCATACTCTAGCATTTACTCCACACTCATCTCTGTAATCGCCTTGCCAAAAGAGCTCAATTTTACTTTTCCATTGACCTCAATGAGCTCGGTTCCAATCAGGGTTTGCAGGATTTCCCTGACTTTTGGTTCAGGAATCCCCAAAACTTCGGAAATCTCTCCAATTTCGCATTCTTTCTCCCTCAACAGGTTTAGAATTTCACCCATAACCGCAAACACCTTTGAAACCATATTTGTTGTATTGAATTTTATACGTAAAAATATGTAAGAATTACCAGTAAGTACCACAGATACCTACCAAAGGTCTTATCAAAAATCGTATTAAAGATACCTACTAAAAAATTAAGCGAAAAAAATAAATAGAAGATAGAAATTCGAAGGGCATGCATAGGCTGGACGAAACACTCAACGCCATTCTAAAATTACTCAGCAATGGACACTGGCATAAAATCGAAGAAATTAAAGAGAAGATAAGCATGACAGAGGACAAGATCGAAAAGGCTATACAATTTCTTAATGAATTTGAATTTGTAGAAGTGAGGGGAAGAGAGGTACGAATTAGGGAACTGGGTTTAAAGCTCCTGGAATTCTGAATTTAACTCCCTAAGCTTTTCTAAAAGCCTCTTACCCTTCTCTGTAAGTTTATACTCCGGATTTGACTTCTCTACGAATCCCTCTGCAAGCAGTAAATCAAAGTACTTCTTAAAGCTCTTGTAATTTAGGTAGGAGTTGTACTGTATCCTTGTCTTACTTCCTCCTTTCTCCAGTGCCTCTAGTATTGAAGCGATGATTTCCCATTTTCCCCTTCGCATGCTCAAGCCGGAAATATTGCAATTAATAAATTTTACTATTTTTGCTATTTTGCTCAAACAGTAAAACTGAAGGATCAAATTTCCCTAAGAGTGCCTACCATAAGCCCTGCGTAGCTCCTTAAGGGTTCACCTATCTTTAGCCCTTCCCCTTCCTTCATGTGGAGAACTCTCAGCGTGCGTTCATGGTCGCCGAACCTATTCTTCATCACGGCTATTACCTTCAAAAGCTCTCCGTTCATTTCCATAAACCTTCCGAGAATGAGGTAGTCGCACAGGTAGCTTATACCACCACCCGTAAACTGGAAGATGTCCGCTGCTTCGCTTACCTCATAAGTTTGCAGCATAATCGTTCCCCTAGCTGAGAGGAATGGACAGAGAAGCTGAAGAGCTCTCGTTAGTTCCTCCGAAGTTAACGCCATGCGTTGTAAACTGTTAATCGGATCTATAGCCACGATGCTGGGGTTGTATGACCATACATCATCGGTTACCATTCGGTAAAACTTTCCAAGATTCATTCCGTAGGGCGAGACATGTTTTACTACTAACTTGGAGGGTGTGTAGTTGAAGAGCGTTTTTAGCCTGTGGGCAATCACTTCCTCTGTCTCCTCAAAGGAATAAAGTATCCCTACATCCCCCCTCCTGTCATTCTCTATTAGCATCTGGAGACACATGTTGGTTTTTCCAACTCCGCTCTTTCCAGCTATAAGAACGTCGGAGCCATCGTATATACCACCGCCCAACATCGCATCGAGTTCGGGGCTGCCAGTAGATAGGAGTTTTCTCTCCCTTTTCGTCTCTTCTCTGGCATTTAAGGGTATAATCGGATAAACGACTATTCCTTGGGGAGTTATGTCAAAGTAATGCCTTCCAAGCCAAGCATTTCCACCACGGTATTTAAGGACGTTTATCGTTCTGAAAACCTCCCCATCGTTTCTAACGACCCTCTCTAAAACGAACTCACCGCTCGTGAGATAGCTTATTATCTCCCTTCCCACTTCTGTTGTTAGTTCCTCCGCTATAACGGACGTTATATTCTTTTTATTGAAAAACTGTATTATGGACGAAACTATCCTCCTATAAATCGACGGGTCTTTAGATGCATCCCTTAGTATGCTCATTCCGTCTATAAAAACTCTGCTCGCACCTTTAAGCTCTTCAAGCTTAGTTATAGATTCGATAAAACTGTGTATCTCGCTTATGGAATCGAAGCCTATGAACAAAAGATCAGAGGACAGAATATCAGTTTCCGATACTTTGTCTATGAAATGAAAGTTCGGAGAATCAATATTCCAGCCAAAAGATTCTGCCTGCATAGCAACTTCTTCTTTTGGCTCGTCAAAAGAGAGATAAACAACTTTTTCCCCTTTTTCGACTCCCGCAAACAGAAACTGCAAGCCGAAAATAGTTTTTCCACTGCCAGGCCCGCCTTTAAGCAGGTAGGCCCAACCCCTTTCTAGGCCACCCCTCAAAATCTCATCGAGGCCCAATATACCTGTGGAAACTTTTCTGTGCATGTTACTTCTACATCCCTGCGTTTATAAGTTTTTTCACGTTTTTTCGATTATTATTTTAGTTTAAAAAACATAATTTTTTGATAAAATATATTAAATCAGTGTATATTCTCCAGCTGGTAGATGCCGCTATACGGTTCAGTTTCTTCTGTTAATTTTACAAATATCAGCTGTAAAATCCTTGCATTCCTCTTTAGCCATATCCCGTCGCTGTAAACAACCAATCCCACCTCGCTTCTTCCTTTGTAACCAGCATCCCACACGGCTGTAAGTATATTTGCCCCACAACGAACCAGAGAACTTCTAGGCCTGCCAAAGGCCATAACATCCTTACCAAGATTGACTATTTCGTTTATCCTTGCCCTGTAGACACCCTTTGAAAGAAAAACCCAGTCGTCTTCGAATGGGATTTCTTCAATTTCAGGCAAAGTCCTTTCGCTGTTGTCGAAGTCAAGCTTACCGCAACCCTTGATTTTCGCCACGCTTTGTAGAGTGCAGTCAAAGCCGTTGGGCTGAAGCTGGGTTTTTAGGTCTATATAGTTCTCTATTAACTTTTCGTCGCGAATTCTTCTCTCTATTTCTTTCCTACTGAGAACGCTTCCGTACGGCAGATCGTACACCTCCGCGTAGGGTTTTATATCTATGACAGGTGAACCGGGCAGAGCGTCAAGCCCCTTAACCCTAAGGATGTTTCCCTCAACAGAGATGAGTCTTACCGCTGTAAAGCCTATCCTGTTCGGCCTGTTTGGAGAACGAGTAGAGAAGACGCCTCTAAGGGGGCGCGACTTGTCTCCTTTTGGATGAACAAGTAGTTTCTCCTCGCTGAGATGCAGAAAGTAGAAAATCCATAGGTAGCGAAAGTTCTCAATACCTCTCAGCCCTTCAGCGTATTCTTGCAGAATTTCCACGGTGTTCTCATCCCTCACGTATCCTATCGGTTTTACCTCCATTTCCATCATTTCACCATGAAGTCAACGTAGTACTCGTCATACTCGTCGTATTTGTGCATAAGCTTTGCCGTTTTTACTGCTATAATGTGGGCACACGGCCTTCTTGTCTTCAGGTTGAACTGAAAGTCTCGGCATGTGCAAAAGTCATTGTCAACTATGTATTCGTGTTCGCCAATAACTACGAAAAAATCCCTGTACTTTTTTACCCTTCCTTCTTTAATATAAAAGAAGGCCTTTTCACCCCTCTTGCCGTATTCAAATAGGAGAGCCCTGTAAAGTTCGTATCCCATCCCTTTTTTCGCAGCCTTCACGATTTCTTCTGGCAAATCAAATCTCTTCATCGGATGGCGAGTCGATTTCCATAAGGAGCATTACAGTATTTATCGCATCTATCCCATCAACCCAGTTGAGCACCATTCCATCTTCCGGCACTTCTACGTTTTCGGGAAGCTTTTCGCCCTTAAAAACCTTTGCTCCAGCCCTTGCAATCGTGTCAAAGGCTCCCTCAAAGTCACCTTTTCTTTCTTTGGCTACAGCTTCTTTGATCAAAGCGTTTATACTCTTCTTGCTTATCTTGCCCTCCACACAGTATTTTGCAGATTTTACAACTACCTTCAGCCCCTCCTTAACAAAATCAAAGAAGTCACTCTTAAAGGGATCATCAAAACTCACTTTGGTGTTAAGGATTTCCTCCATCCTCTCCAGTTCTGCAAGAGCATCTTTCTTTGTTATTTCTCTCTCCTTAGCGGCCCTTATTACGTTAAAACATGCGACGACGAAATCCTCCATCATCTGGTCGAACACAACGAGAGAATCAGCATCCTCCAAGTCAACGTTCGCTTCTCTTATCTTGTTGACCCAGTTGTTGAACCTCGTCTCGCTGTAGTAGTTCATCGTTCCGCCATCTGTAGCGGAGATTATAACGTTTTTGTTTAACATTAACGTCATGTTCATAGTTCATCGCTATTGTCAGCAGCCTTCTGGGCAATACATCATCCAATTTTTGAATACTAAAAGACAAAAAGAAAAATTTATCAATAAATCTACTAAAATTCCGAGCGTGGTAAGATGAGCAACCAAAGACTCAAAGCACATCTTTCGCAGAGCGAGCATCAGAATCAATCCGTAACCAGCAAAACTCGCGAAGATCAAACAGCACCAAGCAAACTTCTGTGCTGGCTGGTTATAGCATATTTAGTGATATCCTGTGCAATTCTCATCCTCGGAGTTTCTGAAACAACTCTGATCATAAAATCCATTAAGTTAAAGTTTGGTGTGGACTGGGCTGTGGGTTTCGTTGGAATCATGACATTCTTTGTAATGCTGGCCGTTGCCCATGGTCTGTCACATTCCAAGTATCTGGACAGGGGCGAAATCAGAAAGGCGATAGTGGCATCGTTCCTTGCGGTATATTTCTCCATCCTATCGGTACTAACGTTCTCGAAAGTTGAATACGACAAGTCCATCATGGATGGATTCACAAGCCTAGTCGGCGCTATAGTGCTTTCGTACTTTATAACGCGTCCGATTGAGAAAATCAAGGGCGGCAGCCATTAGATATCAACGACAACAAAAGCGTACCATCCGTCACTCTTTTCCACTTTAAAGTTATGAAGCGTTATGGCTTTAGGCTCAACTTTTACAGCTTCTGGCTTTAGCTTTCCGCCGTAGAGCTTGCCCCTTGCCCTCAAAACTTCTCCCCCTTCAACGCTAACGTCTGCTTGCCTTGCAGCATAGAACTCCGTATCGAATAGAAACAAAAGTTCGTTCAGCCAGTGGTAAACGAGAACATCTTCTGAATCGCCCTCCACCTCTATTTCTTTTTCGATTTCTCCTTCAAGTCTATCCGAGTAAACAAAAGCCTCACAAAACGCAAGGGTTGCGTTTTCTATAAGCTCCTCAATCGTCTCTCCAAAAACCTCGAAGGCCACATCGGCCGTGTGGTCAATAAAGCGGTACTTCATAATTCTCCTATCTTTTCCAGTTATTTAAGGACTATGCGATCACTATCATATTTAAACATGTAAAAATCGAAAGTTTTATCTCCCTTCGAGAAGGAGCGGGAAGGGTGAGTAAATGAAGTTTGGAGTCGAATTTGTTCCCAACGTTAAGTATTACGAGCTTGAATATTACGCAAAACTCGCAGAAGACAGCGGTTTTGGGTACTGCTGGATTACCGATCATTACAATAACAGAAACGTTTACGCAATGCTGACTCTTCTCGCCCTCAAAACGCAAAAAATGCGAATAGGGGCTGGGGTTGCAAACCCCTATCATACACATCCTGCCGTAGTTGCATCTGCAATCGCTACAATTAACGAGGTGAGCGGTGGAAGGGCTGTTCTTGGCATTGCTGCAGGTGATAAGGTTACGCTCGAAAGAATAGGTGTGAAGTGGGAAAAGCCCCTGAGCAGAATAAGGGAGGCTGTGGAGGTGATAAGGGCTCTCCATGCAGGCAAATCTGTTAGCTACGACGGCAAGTTTTTCAAGCTCAGCGGAGCAAAGCTCGATTTTAATGCTGGTAGTATTCCAATATATATCGGAGCCCAAGGGCCAAAAATGCTGAAGCTTGCTGCTGAGATAGGAGACGGTGTTTTGATAAACGCCTCGCATCCCAAGGACTTTGAAGTAGCAAGGAAAAGTATTGATGAGGGGCTCCAGAAAGGAAAGGATTTCGATGTTGTAGCCTACGCATCGCTCAGCATAGACAGGGATGGAGGGAAAGCCAGAAATGCAGCAAAAATCGTCGTCGCTTTTATAGTAGCTGGAAGTCCCGACGTTATATTTGAAAGACACGGCATATCTTCCGAGGATGTGGAAAAAGTTAGAACTTCGCTCAACAACGCTTTTGCAACGGGTAACTGGAAAGCTGTTAACGAAGCGGTTACAGACGAGATGGTAGATATTTTCTCAATAAGCGGGACACCCGAAGACGTCATAGAAAGAATAGAGAAACTCAAAAAAGTTGGAGTTACTCAGGTCGTTGCTGGAAGTCCTATTGGGCCGAACAAGGCAAAATCAATAAAACTTATGGGAAAAGAAATCGTAACCCGCTTTACAAACTAATCGAAGTGTTTTGGTGATATCTTTAGCTCACCCTCTTCAAGGATGGCATATCCAAATCTTTCTTTTATTACGAGGTACGCCATCTCCGGTGGTATTGCTCCTATTTCTGTAATTATAACGTCTATGTAGTCTCTCGGCGTTGCGTCGAACGCTGGATTTCTCACTTTAACCCCTTTTAGGCTTAGAATCTCTGGTGGTGCTACTTCGCTTGCATCCCTCTCCTCTATTATAACCAGCTCTCCAAAAAGCGTCTTTGGACTGAACTTGTACGTTTCTGCAGCAACCATAAAGGGTACCCTTGCTTCTTTTGCGGCAAGAGCAATCTGGGAAGTTCCGATCTTATTTATGAGTGCCCCGTTTGCCGTAATCGTATCAGCTCCAACGATTACGCAGTCCACGTCATCCATGAAGTATCTTACCGCAGAATCAACTATCAGCGTTGCTGGAATGCCTTCCTCGTTCAGCTCCTTAATCGTAAGATGTCCCTGCATCCTCGGCCTCGATTCCGTTGCAAACACTTCCTTCACCTTTCCCTGCTTAAAAGCCTCCTTTATCACCGCAAGAGCTGCCGAGGAGTTGCAGTGTGTCATTACAACGGAGTTCCTTCTTATTCTTCTCGCCCCGATCTCTCCTATTTTCTCATGGGCAGTTTCGATCCATTTTATGAACTCCTCAGCCCTTTTGATCGCATTTTTTCTCTTCTCCTCCTCATTTTCTCCTTCATATCGCAGTACGTAATTGACAGAGTTGTACAAGCTGACAGCAGTTGGGCGGGTCTTAAGCAATATCTCTGCGGCTTTTTTCATCTTTTCGTCAAAATCTCCATTTATTGATTCGGCAAACAGTTTTAACGTTTCAGCAGCGAATCTTGCTATTCTTGCAGCCCCCCTTACCTCCATCGTTCTTATCTTTTTTGCCGCGTCCTCAACGATTTGAAACATTTCTAGTCCTCCCAAAACTACTTGTTTTTTCGTTTAAATATTTGTTACTTATTTTTTTATGGAACTGCTAAATCCGATAACTTGAAAAAATTAAATGATTAAAAATTGAATTTTTCGGCATTTGCTTAATTTTAAGATTTGATAATTACAAAACGATCGCATAACTTAATTTTAATTCGTTTAATGACGAACAATAGATTTAAATACGTCGAACCCAAAGACTGGGCATGGAACCCACAATTATTAGGGTAG
>QMZF01000036.1 GCA_003663055.1 Archaeoglobales archaeon
ATCTCCACAGGTTTTGGTTTGTGCGTCCAGCTGAAACGAACCCCCTTTGGAGTTATTTCTATTTTGATGTTTTCGAGAGTTGAAATGTAGGCCGTTCTACGCTTCTGTCCTTCCACCAAAATCTTGTGCGTTTCTACAAGCAGCCCTTTCTCTATGAGTTCCTTAAACTTCCTGTAACACGTAGCCTGAGGTATGCCGAACTCTTCACTTATTTCCTGAACCGTTACAGGCTTTTCCATCGCCCTAGAGAGTATTTTAACGCTCCACAAGTCAAGCAGTGCCGTCAAGGCATCTTCAGATACCATGCTTCACCCCAACGTTTTTTAAATGAGCATGTGAGGAATACGGCGTGAAGGTGCTGAGAGAGGACGGTAGCGTTCTAATTAACAATGTGATAATCGCAGAGGGGTTGAGAAGATATATAGGACTGATGTTTAGATTCAAAATGCCGTATGAGGGATTACTATTAAGCATGGAGGATACGGACTTCATACATTCCTTTTTTGTGTTCTTTCCATTTAAAGCAATTTTCCTAAGCGAAGAACTTAAAGTAGTAGATACGTGTGTGATGAAACCCTTCACAGTCAAAAAAGCGAAAGCAAGATGGGTTCTCGAAACGGGCGTTGAGAAGGATGTAAGAATAGGCGAAAAGCTCATCATACGTTGACATCCTCCAAGTACCTGCTTACGGCAACTTCACCATAGACCGTAAGCTTTCCATTCTTTATCATCTCCTTCTGCTCCAAACCGAGAACTACCCTCTGGACATCGGCCGCTTCAAGCCCGAGAATTGCGGGCAGGTCTTCAATTGAAACTCCAGAATAAATCGCCTGTAATACCTGTTTTTCCATCTTGCTAAGCTTCGCCTTCTCCACCTTCCGGAGTATGTCGGCAAACTCAAGACCAACATACCTCCCCAAGAGGTTCAGGACTCTCTTTTCGGGAATATGTATATATGAAACCATAGCTTCGCCATTTTCCATGAGTCTAACGTTAAGTATCTCTACTTTTTTGCTATTTATCGTTCTCATCTCCTTCTTTATGTCCCTAACCGTCGAAAGTTTTATCGCCGACTTGTCGAGAAGGATTGCTCCTCTTGCAATTCCAAGCTTCCCGTTTTTCCAGCGTGTGTTGAGAACTACACCACCCTTTATTGCGGGATGCTTGTATATTACTGCGTTACCGCCGAGAAGGAGTTTCATGAGAAGGTAAAAGAATTTGGCTAGTTTGTCCCCGCTAGCCTTTATGACGACTACGTTTGGCGAACCATCCCTTACAAATGCTATCTTCATCGAATCTTCGAGCATATCCTTAAGATCGTCGGGCACGTCTATCTTCCTTACGTCAAAAATCGTGTTGAGTGGAATTACCAATTTGTCCGAGGGGGTGGCAACTAACAATCGTTTTGTACTCAAGATTATCCTTGACTTTTCAAAATCCTCTATTTTCCGTCGTTCTCCCTTTTCGAGGGAGATTGCTGATTTTGCCATGAAATCAGCGACTATCTTCTCCATACTTTGAATAAAATATTCTTTTAAATTTTTTAAATTTTACTCCCAAAATTCTGATGAAATTGAAATCTACTTAATATTAAATTCTATCGATGAGTCCGCAGACGAGGAGGGGTAGAATTATTGTTGCGTCTCCCTCAACACTAACCTTCTTAGCTTTTTCCTTTATCTTACCCCACGAAATCGCCTCATTTGGCTTAGCTCCCGAAAGGCTGCCGTCCCATTCAACCGCCGTTGTTATGTATATTGCATAGTCCAACCCGCCCCTGAACTGGTTCCACCATATGGTGTGGTGTTTCGATATACCTCCTCCAACGATTAAAGCTCCCGTGAGCTTCGATTCAAAAACTATATCGCTCAGCTCGCTTTCGTCGGCAAGCACATCGATGATGAAGTCCCTGTGCTGCTGATAGAATATCCAGAGCTGACTTCCTACTGCTCCGTCTGTTATTCCCGGAATAAAAACAGGAATTTTGTTCTTATAGCACCAGTAAACTATGGAACTTTCCGCATTCTCTTCGCCTTCTATACGCTTTCCTATCTCCCACACAAGCTCTCTCGTTGAAAGTTTTTTCCTACAGCCATATATGTCCTCGATTATGGGCAAAAGCTTTTCCTCAAGAACTAGGCCATAACTTTCGTTAGGGGCAAGCACGTTTCCTATGCGGTTTATGCCTATTTTATGGAGTTCTGCATCGTCAAGTGCGAAGCTGCCGTGGTAGTAGTCCTTCCATATCCTCGCCAGATCGTGGTCGAGGGTTCCGCACGTTGTGATGATGACATCAACGAGCTTTCTCCTAGCGAGTTCTTTTATGACTCCCCTCGTGCCAGTTGCGATTATTGCAGCTGGGAAGGAAAGGAAAATCGTTGCATTTCTTTTTATCATTTCCTCAAATATATCAAGAGCTTCGCTGAGCTTTCTTGCAGTAAAACCACCAGCCTTGCTAAATTGATTGAGAAGTTCGCTTACTGTTATCCCTTTTTCAAGCCGGATATCTACGACGGGTTTGTTAAATTGCATGTCCGATTAAGTTTTAAAAAATTAGCCAACGAAGTCTTCAGGCTTCGGTATTTCGAGCTTTAAGCCCTTCCTCTTCCTAACTTCCATTATGAACTCCTCGAGGAGGTTTGAAGGTACAGGTTCGAAGCCCGCATGTTCAACGCTCCACATGGCCTTGCCTGCCGTTGCCGACCTTATGTCGCCAGCGAAGCCGAACATTTCCTTAACCGGAGCTTTCGCAACCACTGTTACCATGTCACCCTCCGTATTCATCTCTAGAATTTGTCCCCTCCTTCCCTGAATTTCCCTCGTAACGTTTCCGAGCATGTCCTGTGGAATTGTTATGAAGACCTTCTGATACGGCTCGAGCAGCGTTGGGTTTGCTTGTAACATCGCAGCAAATATCGCACCTCTTACTGCAGGAATGACCTGCGCCGGGCCCCTGTGAACGGCATCTTCGTGCAGCTTACAGTCAACGAGCTTAACCTTGAGTCCGTGAACGGGCTCCCTTGCCAAAGGCCCAGCTCTCATCGCATCCCTAAAACCTTCGAGTATGAGCTCCATCGTCTCATTTAGGTACTGAATTCCCTTCGTCACATCGCAGAACACGTTGCCCTCGTAGTATTCCTGAATTCCCGCTGCCTCCTCTTTTGCAAGGCCGGCCTCCTCAAGCAACCTTCTGCGCTCCTTCTTGTCCATCTTCATGTCAACTTCGCCCTCCCTGAACAGCCTGACGACTTCGGATGGCAAGGGTTCAACGACGATGTAGAACTTGTTGTGCTTGTTTGGAGATTTTCCTTCCACAACAGGCGATACTGTCGTTACCGTTTCTCTGAACACGACTATCGGAGGTGACGTTAAAACTTCGAGGCCTCTCTCCCTCCTAATCTTTTCAACCGTAACCTCTAAGTGGAGCTCACCCATCCCACTAAGCAAGTGCTCCCCAGTTTCCTCATTGAGCGTTACATGGAGTGTTGGGTCTTCTTTTGCAACCTGCCTGAGAACTTCAATGAGCTTTGGCAAATCCCTCGGGTTCTTCGCTTCAATCGCCATAGTTACAACTGGCTCGCTTATGTGCTTGATCGCCTCAAACGGCTCGAACTTCTCAATGGTTGAGCAGGTTGAGCCGGCAACAGCATCCTTCAAGCCAACTACCGCAACTATGTTCCCAGCGGGAATTTCCGGCACTTCAACCCTCTTTGGCCCCATGAAAAGACCTACAGTCTGAACGCGGTTCTTGGCTCTTCTGTCAACGATGTAGAGTTCCATTCCCGGTTTTAACGTTCCGCTGAAGAGCCTTCCAACGGCAACTTCTCCGGCATGGGGATCCACAACTATTTTTGTGATCATGAGCGCTATAGGCCCGCTGGGGTCGCATTTGGCCATGGCCTGCCCTTCAGCACTTTCGATGCTGCCCCTCCATATTGTAGCGATCCTCTCCCTCTGAGCTTTTATTGGTGAGGGCAAATGCCTGATTACCATGTCAAGGACTACGCGATGAAGTGGAGACTTCCTGGATAGCTCCTTAACGTTATCGGACTTGAGGTGTTCGTAAACTTCCTTAAAACCAACGCCTGTCTCTTTCATCGAAGGTACGCTGACAGCCCACTTGTATAGAGCTGAGCCAAACGCAACACTGCCAGCAGAAACGTCCAGCTTCCATTCGCTGTACTTCTCAGGCCTCATAGCCTTTATGAGCTTGTTGACTTCAAGAATTACGTTCATCAGCCTTTCCTGCATTTGCTCGGGAGTTAGCTCGAGCTCTTTAATCAGCCTGTCAACCTTGTTTACGAAGAGAACGGGCTTTACGTTCTCCCTCAGCGCCTGCCTCAAAACTGTTTCAGTTTGGGGCATCACGCCTTCGACCGCATCAACAACAACGATTACGCCATCAACAGCCCTCATTGCCCTAGTAACGTCTCCGCCAAAGTCTACGTGGCCTGGAGTATCTATGAGGTTGATCAGATATTCCTCTCCGCCATACTCGTGAACCATGGAAACGTTCGCAGCTTGTATCGTTATTCCCCTCTCCTTCTCCTGCTCGTCGAAATCCAAATAGAGCTGCCTGCCTGCGAGTTCCTCACTTATCATGCCAGCTCCGGCAAGCAGGTTATCGCTGAGCGTTGTTTTGCCGTGGTCTATGTGGGCAACTATGCCCATGTTCCTGATTCTCTCGGGCTTCCACATGAGCTCCTTGATCCTGTCAACCATTTTCTTCGCTCTCGCCATCTGCATCACCTTGCCGACTTAGCAACTCTCTCAACTTCCTCCTTCTTCGCAATAGCGTAGCTCTTGCTGTCGTTGTTCGCTGCAGCAATGATTTCATCGGCCAAGCATGTAGCAATGCTGCGCTTCGATTTAAATGCTGCTTTTCTCGCCCCTTCGCATATGTTTCTCAAAGCTATGTCTAAGCGTCGCAAGCTCGAAGTGTCAACGGATTTTGGAACGGCAATGCCTCCATACTTGAGCCTGACTATTTCTTCGCGGGGCCCGGCATTGATTATAGCATCAACGAGAACCTGTATGGGGTTCTTCTTCGTCTTCTTTTCGATTATTTCAAAAGCCTCCTTAACTATGTTGTAGGCAAGGATCTTCTTTCCCGTGTTGTGCTCCTTTCTCATAACCTTGTTTATCAGCCTTTCAACTATGAACACGTTCTGCTTCGCAAACGGCGTGTTCGCGTGTCTTCCGTGGGTATGCAGGACAAAGCGGGGCTCGAGGCATATGTAGTTCTTCAAAGCCGGATCGTTCACTTCAACTTCTTTGGGATTGTACTTTCCAAAGACGTAAAGTTCTTCCTCGCTAAAACCGTACTTCATTGCTATCTACCTCAGCGGTTTCTCCTTTCTCCCTTTCCACAGTTCTTTCAGCGAGACGTTGTTGACCTTGATTACCTTGTACCTAACGCCAGGAATGTCCCCCATGCTCCTGCCCATTCTGCCTCCTATCTTCTCCACTATGACCTCATCGTGTTCGTCGATGAAGTTTATTGCTCCATCTCCCGGCGTAAAAGCTGTAATCTGCCTTCCATTCTTTATGAGCTGCACTCTGACAGCCTTTCTTATGCCAGAGTTTGGCTGCCTAGCTTCAATACCTATCTTTTCCAGCACTATACCCCTCGCCATCGGCGCTCCTTCAAGCGGATCTGCCTTGACGTTAAGCTCGAGTACCTTGCGCACGTACCTCTTATCACTCCACCTGAACTTCTTTCTGTTCTCTATCAGCTTCCTTGCTGCAAACAGACCTTTACCCATCCTTCCACCTCACTTGATTATCACATCGTCGATATCGTGATGCCTTTTTGCCAGCTCTTTGGCTTTATTTATATTTTTTCCACCCTTACCTATTGCCAAACCTTTGTACTGGGGGTCAACGCTGACTTGGGCTATACGCTTGCCACTCTTCTCGATTAACCTGACGTTAACCCTAATGGGTTTAAAAATGTTGACTATGAACTCAACCGGGTCGTTTGAGTGTTCAACGACTTCTATTCTCTTACCCATCAGCTCTCTTGCCCTTTCTATATTTATCCCACCTTTACCTATCGCTGCCCCCATATCACCCTTCTTCACAACGAAAATTATCCTGTCATCCTGAACCATACAGTCCTTGACGCTAGCTCCAGTCAAACTCTCGAAAAGTGTGAGATATCTAATGCTCTCTGCCGAGAGTTTTACCCCCATAATATCATCCTCTTTTTGAAATTGGATAAAAAAGCTCAGACTGCATTCAAAATCTCGTCCTCAGCTTCAAGTATTGCGAGCGCTGCGACGCTAAAGGGCTTGCCGCATACCGCTCCAAGCTCCATGTTCGTGCCGTTGAAAGTAACGACTGGCACGTTGAAGGATTCTATACGCTCCTTTACCTCCTTGGGGCAGTTTGCTGCAACAACCACAAGCCTCGCCTCTCCATTCCTTAAAGCTTTCAGCGTTCTCTTGCTTCCAAGATAGACCTTTCCTGCCTTCAATGCTTTTCGCAACGCCTTTTCAATATCCATCTACATCACCCCGCTAGTGTCTCAGCTTTGCTATCAGCTCAACGTCTCCCGTTCCGAGCTTAATTGGTTGCCCGACTATTATATTTTCGGTTATCCCACTCAGCTTGTCAACATCTCCCCTGATTGCAGCATCGAGCAGGTTGTTGACCGTCATCTCGAATGCTGCTCTGGCAAGTATGCTCTGCTTCTCTCCCGCAACGCCGTGTCTGCCTATCTGCTTGAGCTCGCCGTCAGCGGTCATCGCGTCGGCAACTAGCATTATGTGCCTTACGTTAACCTCCAAACCCTGTTCTTCCAGCGTTGATATTGCCTCCCTTATAACGGCATTCCTCGCAGCCTCAATACCCAAAACCTCGTATATTTCGTAGATATCGTTTGTGAGGGTTCTTGTGGGATCAACGCCCTTTATCTTCATCACCTTCTTCAGGTTGGAGCCTTCGGTGTAGAGTACGTACTCATCTCCCTCTTTTCTTATGATTACCCTGCGTATTTCCTTAATTCCCGCAAGTACGAGCTTCTTCAACTTGTCAAAGGTGTCCATCAGAAGTTTGTAGGAGGGCTCGGGTATCGGAATTATGAGTTTTCCGTCCTCTTCCCTAACTTCAATCTTCAGTCCCTTCTCTATTCGCTTCTTTACTTCTTCTAGGCTAAGCTGCTTTCTTTCAAGTGCCTTTTCATCTGGAGTGATTATTATTTGCAAATGTCTTATGTCCGTCGCTACATCAGCGATGTCGAGTACGTACGTTGCTTCAATGCGGTTTGCTACTTCTCTTGCCTTGTTTCTATTCTTTGCGTATTCTTCTGTAAGCCTTATAGTCATCATCGGCGTTGAAGGATTTTTGCGAACATCGAGAATTTCTATTAACCTTGGTAAGCCGAGAGTTACGTCGATTTCTGCAACTCCTGCGTAGTGGAACGTACGCATTGTATTATGAGTGATAACACCATCAAAAGTTGCAAACGTTTCAAGCCCATCAACTGAAACGTCGTAAACGTACCTACCATCGTAATCCACTTCTTCGATCGAAACTATTTCATCCCAGACCACATCGGAGTAAGCTGCTCTCTTGAGAACGGCCAGTTCTTCAACTGCTATACCTCTTTGCTTTGCGAGTTTTTCCATATTTTCCAGATGTCTTCGAAGAGTTGCTCTGCCAACTTTCTGCTTTCTGGTGAATTTCTTTGCATACAT
>QMZF01000037.1 GCA_003663055.1 Archaeoglobales archaeon
TTGAATATGGATTAGAAAATTTCCTGAAAGCGATTGCAGTTATCTCCTTTATTTTGGCGTTCTTTTGTCATAACTTTTTACTCAGTTTTAAACTCTCCGGTGTGTTAAAATAAGAAAAAATAAACAAAACTCTGCCAGAGTGGAATATTATAAAGGCGATGTGGAATAAAAGCGGAGTAATGTGGCTGGAGGTTAATGGCAAGAGAGTTGAGAAGCCGATATTGGAGTCGATACTTTGCTGAGGGCTGGTTCGACAAAGTTCTTGTCTACAGTTCTTCCGATCCAGCGGATTTTGGGAAACCTATAATCTCAATAAAAAAATTAGTAGCTCTTTAGCTTATTTACTACTTCTTGGGCCATTTCCATCGTTTTAAGATTTCCTCCGAGGTCGGGAGTCGTTTTGCCTTCCGCAAGAACTTCTTCAAGTGCCTTTTCAACCTTTGCAGCCTCTTCAAGATAGCCGAAATGTCTGAGCATCATTGCTGTAGTTAGAATCATCGCTGAGGGATTTGCGATTCCTTTTCCGGCTATATCTGGGGCAGAACCATGAACCGGCTCGAATATAGCGTACTTTTCTCCAATGTTGGCAGACGGGGCCAAGCCAAGGCCGCCAACAAGGCCGGCAGCAAGGTCGCTGACTATGTCTCCAAACATGTTCGTTGTAACGATCACGTCAAAACGCCACGGATCCATAACCAGATACATGCAGGCAGCGTCGATGTAGTAGTCGTTGAATTCAACATCGTATTCCTTGGCAACCTCTCTACACACTTCCCTAAACAGCCCGCAGGTCTTCTTCATAACGTTCGCCTTGTGCAAAGCCGTTACTCTCTTTCTACCCTCTCTTTTTGCAAGTTCAAAGGCAAATCGAGCTATACGCTCGCAACCCTTGCGTGTAATCACCCTTATACCCTCTGCAATGCCCTCTGCAACCTCAAACTCCAAACCCTTGTAGAGACACTCTGTGTTCTCCCTTACTATTACTATGTCTACGTTGTCGTAGAGGCACTTAACGCCTCTGTACGACTTTGCGGGCCTTATATTTGCGAATGTCTCGAGTTCGAATCTTAATCTAACGATTACGTCCGCTGCAGTCTCACCTACAGCACCGAAAAGCACTGCTTTACTTTTTTTACATTCTTCAAGCGTCTCGTCGGGTAAAGCTTTTCCATACTTCTCGTACGCCTCGTCTCCGGCCTCCATCCACACGTACTCAAATGGCAGACTTAGTTCCTCTAGAACTAGCATAGCTGCGTTTATTACCTCCTTGCCTATTCCGTCTCCGGGGATGACCGTTATGCGGTTCATCAACGTACCAACGATACAAAAAATAAAAAAATTATGAAATAGCTTGTCAAGCTATCTTGAGTTTGAAATATCAGCAGATAGGAATCTATAGCTATGACTTCCCGAATTAAAGGACGAACTGAGGATAGAGTCTTGGAATTGGTCGATGAGGTAAAAGAATTAAAAAAGAAACTTGATGAGCTGAGAAGACGAGAGATGAAGACTTATGAATTGACGATGAGAATCTGGAAAATGGAAACAGAGAAAAACTCCAAAAACTTAAGTAGAAACCGATCAATTTTTTACCATGAGGCACCCGGTTGTAGCAGGATCCTTCTACCCTTCCAGTAGAGAGTCGCTGCTCGCCATGCTTGCAGAATTTGTGAAGAGAAATCCAGACGAGAGAATAAAGGCATGCGTTGCCCCACACGCCGGTTACATGTACTCCGGCAAGACAGCTGGAAAAATATATTCCCTAGTCCCTCCGGCGGAAACTTACGTGATTATAGGCCCAAACCACACGGGCTACGGTTCGATGGTTGCAGTTTCGACAGATACTTGGTCAACCCCCCTTGGGGAGGTAGAGGTTGATGAAGAGTTCGTGAATGCGATGCCTAAGGTTATAGTGGATATGGACGAAACGGCACATCGCTACGAACACTCAATTGAAGTTCAGATCCCCTTCCTTCAGTACGCTCACGACAACTTCAAAATAGTGCCGATATGTCTCGGGATGCAGGATGAGGAAACGGCAAGGGAAGTAGCTCACGAGATTATTACAGCTGAGGAGAAAACGGCTAGGAAAATAGTTGTCATTGCGTCGAGCGACATGCACCACTACTTGCCGGATAGAAGGTGTAGAGAAGCGGATGAGAAAGTAATCGAATCCATTCTCTCTATGGATGTTTCCAACTACTACAGAACGATTTACGGTATGCAGGCAAGCGTGTGCGGGTATGGGGCGATAGCCGTAGCGATGCTCTACGCAAAGCATCATGGCTGCAAAGCAGAGCTTGTAGACTATTCAACGAGTGGGGATGTGGCGGACAAAAGCAGTGTTGTTGGTTATGCTGCGATAGGCTTTAGGCAATAGGTTTAAGTTTTTACCACAGTTTGAGTAGTAATGAGAGCTTCCGCTCCAGGAAAAATCATACTGTTCGGCGAGCATGCGGTAGTTTACGGTAGGCATGCTGTTGTAACGGCCATCAATTTGAGATGTTATGCGGAAGCGAAGAAGAGCAACTCATTCAAAATACACTCGCCGATCGCAACGACTGGCATCGATTATGAGAAGCATCCCTACATAAGTTATGCAATAAAGCGATTTATGGAGATAAAGCCCATAGATGGTGCTGAAATAAAAATCGAGAGCGAAGTTCCAATAGCTTCTGGCCTCGGAAGTTCTGCGGCGGTAAGCGTAGCTGTTTTGAAGGCCCTTGATGCGGAATTTGATGCTGGATTGAGTAACGAGGAAATCTTTGAGCTTGCAAGAAAAGTTGAGCTTGATGTTCAAGGTATTGGAAGCGGAACTGACCCTTTCGTTTCAACTTATGGCGGGACTTGGCTCATACCGGAAAGAAAACGAATAAAGCTGGAAAAACTCAAAATAATCGTAGTGGATAGTGGAGAAAAGTCCGTAACAGCCGAAATGGTCGCAAAGGTTGCAGAGCTTAGGAAAAAACTTACCGACGTTGTTGAAAGGGTTTTCGATGTGATAGATGCTGTATCTCTGAAAGCGTTGAATGGTGATATCCCGAAGCTTTTTAAGATAAACCAGTGTATGCTCAAAGCATTAGGCGTTAGCACAAGGAAGATCGATGAAATAGTGCAAAAACTTGAGGAAATGGGAATTGCAGCCAAGCTAACGGGGGCTGGAGGCGGAGGCAGCATCATAGGTGTTGGAAGTGAAGATGCTTTAGAAAAGGCCAGAAAGCTTTTCAACGCAATAATTGTCGAACCGGAGCAGGAGGGTGCTAGAGTTGAAGACTGAGTTAAGGCTAAAAGGACTCAAAATACTCAAAATAGGCGGAGCAGTAATAACGGATAAATCTCCTGGAGTATTCGATAGGGCAAAGATGGACACAATAGAGAGGATAGCAAAGGAGGTCGCAACAAACCCCAGCGGGTTAATTCTCATTCACGGTGTGGGCTCATTCGGTCATCCCTATGTGGAGAAGTATGGCTTAAAAAATGGTAGATGGAACGTTAAGGGCGTTGCAGAGACGCACTTGGCATGTGAAAAGCTGTGCTGCATGGTTTGCAGCGCTCTTGCAAAGGAGGGCTTAAATCCCGCACCAATCCATCCTTTCACATCTTTTAGGATTGGTAATAGGCTTGAGTTCGACGCAAATTTTATTGCGGAGCTGGTAGATGATGGTTTCGTTCCAGTGCTTCACGGCGATATGGTTCGATCTTTTGATGGATATGCTGTTCTTTCTGGAGACAGAATCGCAGCAGAGCTGGCCAAGACCTTTGGAGCTGAAAAACTCGGATTTGCGAGTGATACAGCAATAGTGGTAGACGGAAGGATTGTAGAGGAGGTTAACAACGATAACGTATCTTTGGTGTTGAAGAAACTGGAGAAGGAAACGGGAAAGTCGGACGTTACTGGGGGTATGAGGGGAAAAGTTTTGTCTGTCTTAGAAGTCGCAAGGCAATCAGAAGTCTTTATATTTAGCGGGCTTGAGCCAGGGAACGTTGCAAAGTTTCTGGTAGGGGAAAAAGTAGGAACGAAGATAAGGTTGTGGAAATGATGAAAACCTCCGACAGGAAACTCGAACACATCAGAATATGCCTCGAAGAGGAGGTCGAATCTAGTTATACGGGCTTCGAGGATATAATGCTAGTTCACAATGCTTTGCCCGAGGTTAACTTTGAGGAGATCGATACACACGTGAAGATATTTGGAAAGAAGCTATCTGCTCCTTTCCTTATAGCCTCCATGACCGGCGGACATCCAGAAACAAAAGAAATAAACAGAAATCTCGCAATTGCTGTTGAAGAACTCGGCCTTGGGATGGGTGTTGGTAGCCAGAGAGCTGCGTTAGAGGATGCCCGTCTTTCCGACAGCTTTACAGTTGTGAGAGACGTCGCTCCCAACGCCTTTATTTATGCAAATATAGGTATTGCTCAGGCAAAAAACGTTGAACTCATTGAAAAAGCGGTTGAAATGATCGATGCCGATGCCATAGCAATACACCTCAACTTTCTCCAAGAAGTGATCCAGCCAGAGGGAGATGTCGATGCAAAAGGTTGTATTGAGGCAATAGAGGAAGTATGCAATTCCGTAAAGGTGCCCGTTATTGTGAAGGAGACGGGAGCGGGTATATCAAGAAGTGTGGCTTTAAAGTTGAAGGAGGTAGGCGTTAAAGCAGTAGATGTTGGAGGTAAGGGAGGAACGAGTTGGAGCGGCGTAGAAGCCTACAGAACGGAAGATATCGTTGCGAAAAACGTTGGAATTGACTTCTGGGACTGGGGAATTCCTACGGCTTTCAGCGTTGTAGAATGCAAGGATATACTACCAACCATTGCAACCGGAGGAATAAGGAGCGGCCTCGATATAGCGAAAGCCTTAGCTATTGGAGCCTTTGCTGCGAGCGCAGCTCTACCTTTTCTCCGTCCAGCAACTCAGTCAGCTGAAGACGTAAAGCTTGAACTTGAGTATTTCCTTCACGGCCTAAAGGTTGCAATGTTTCTTACCGGATGTTCAAGGCTCGACGATTTGAGAAGTGTCGAGATATGCGTTTTTGGTCGCTTCAAAGAATGGCTCGAGATAAAAGGCTTCAACGCTCGGGAGTTTTGCTGGAGGAGGTAAAATGCTAAAGGAGGAGATCATCAAAAGAGCGGAGATTATAAATGGGGCAATTTCAAAGTACTTGCCTATTAAGGAGCCTGAAGTACTGTACAGAGCTGCAAGACACCTTATAGATGCGGGTGGAAAAAGATTAAGGCCTGTAATGTGTTTGATAGCTGCGGAAGCTGTGGGAGGGGATGTGGAAAAAATTGTTCCTGCTGCGGTAGCAATTGAAACGATACACAACTTTACACTAATCCACGACGACATAATGGATAGAGATGAGCTAAGAAGGGGTGTGCCTACAGTACACGTTGCCTACGACGAACCCACAGCAATACTTGCCGGAGATACGCTTTTTGCCGAGGCTTTCAAAACACTTACGCTATGTGCTGTTGAAGCCAAAAACATCGTTAAGGCGAGCAGGATGCTGGCCGATGTCTGCGTAGAGATATGCGAAGGACAGTATCTGGATATGAGCTTCGAGAAGAGGGATGTTATTACTGAGAGCGAGTACATTAGAATGGTTAGAAAGAAGACCGCAGTGCTAATTGCTAGTGCGTGCGCGATGCCAGCGGTTTTGTTTGGAATGGATGAATACGAAAAACCCCTCTGGAATTTTGGCATATACAGCGGAATCGGTTTTCAGATTCACGACGACGTTCTTGATGTTGTTGGGAAAGATAAGATAGGCAAAGACTGGGGAAGCGACATAGTTGAAGGAAAGAAGACCCTAATAATGATAAAGGCGATGGAACTCGGCGTGGATATTGAAATTTTCGGAAAAGGAAGTGCTACAAAGGAAGAGATAGAAGAGGCGGTTGAGAAGCTCCATGAGTGCGGAGCCATCGACTACGCGAGAAAGAAAGCAAAAGAGTTTGTCGAAATGGGGAAAAAGGAACTCGAAGTCCTTCCCAACTCAAAAGCCAGGTCTCTTCTTATCGAACTTGCCGACTACCTCGTGACGAGGGAATACTGAGAATGCTTCGGGGTAGGCATTCAAGAGTAGTGAGGGTGGGAAGTAGAGCTGTAAAAGTATTTATACCGGATTTTAATCTAAATTTCTGGAAGGAAGTTTATTTTCTTAGGGAACTTCAGCCCTACGGCTTTGTACCCAGGCTTTACAGCTACAACGCCCAGAAGCTTGAAATTGTAATGGAGTTTATCGAAGGAGATTATATAAAAGATTTCGAGTTTAAGAGCTCAGAGGAGTGGAGAGTTCTCGAGAGGTGCTTCAACGCTTGCAGGCTTCTTGACAAGCTCAGAATACAGAAAGAAGAAATGCATAGACCCAATAGACACATAATCGTTAGGAACGGCGTTCCTTATTTTGTGGATTTTGAGAGGGCGCATTACAGCAAAAGGCCATCAAACGTAACCCAGTTTGCCATTTACGCTGGTAAGAGGCTTGGAATATGCTTTGAGGAAATCAAAGAGATTCTTAGAAGGTACAAAGCTATGTACGATGAAAAAAGCTTTAAGGAACTTCTAACGCGTTTGGCCAAAAAGGTTAAATAGCTTCTGACGAACTTTTTTAAATTAAATTTGGAGGTGCAAAATTTGGAAGAATTTGGAAGAAAACCTCCCGTGGAGGTTGGAGATGTAAGAAATGTGAAAATTGAGGCGCTTGGTAGTGGTGGAGACGGAATAGCAAGAATTGGTGGTTTCGTCATCTTTGTTCCTGGGACGAAAGTAGGCGACGACGTGACGATTAGGGTAACAAAGGTTCTGAGAAGGTACGCTTTTGCCGAAGTTATTGAGTGATCATTCAGTAGTTTGCAGTTTTAATTTCTAAAATATTTTACAATTTTTGTATTATTTCACCCATTTTGTTGACGCTATCCAATATCTCCTTAATCTCCTTCCTCAGACTCTCGAAAACCTTGTCTGCATCGTCTCTAACTATTGCTCCGTATTGAGTGGGTTCTATGATTCCAGACTGTTCGAGAACTCTCAAAGAATAGCGAATCTTGTGCTTTGGCATATTCATGAGTTCTGCAAGCTTGAAGATGCCTATTGGCTGATTGTCAAGTACTGCCTGAAGAACTTCGAGGTGTCTGAGCGCTATTTCTGCTTCCTGCTTCAACTTCCTCAGTACCATACAGTGTAATAGTAGGTCAAATATAAAATATTTTTGAATTTAGCGTAGAATGTCTAAACTTCCGTTCTCTTGAAAAGGTAACTCGCTATAAGAACTATTGCCAGAGAGAAGGTAAAAAGGACAAAGAAGTCGAAAAATGGGCTTATTTCTGAGTAACCCGTTAAACTCCATCTTATACCATCCACGCCATAGCTCATTGGGTTTAGCATCGCAAGCGGAGCAACGAAACCCAGTTCTTTAACTGGAAAAACTGCACCGGAAAGAAGGAATACGGGAAAGATAAAGAAATTAATTATGATCTGGAACCCGTGAACGTCTCTCATTAGCGTTGAAAA
>QMZF01000038.1 GCA_003663055.1 Archaeoglobales archaeon
AATATGGACTTTACTCGACCATATAGGGTTATAGCACTTTTACTCACTTTTACCCAAATACCACCCAGATTTTGCCATTTTCATCATTCTTGAATATAAAATTTTAAGAAATGAAATAATAAAATTTTCTGACCTTTGGAATGAGATAATAAACATGTACTCGTCAAAGATTTTCCCCTTTAGTTGTTAGTTTTCATTAATAATGCCTTATAATCTCATAAAGCGTTGTACGCTGTGCTACCGGCCTACCAGTAGATTTTACAGTTTTTACTATGTCTTCAACCCTCGCAGGCTGGAATGGTTTGCCTGTAGCCCTAACAACGTTTTCTTCAAGCATAGTGCCTCCAAAGTCATTTGCTCCGAAAAACAAAGCTAGGCATGCGATATCAAATCCCTGCGTAAGCCAGGAAGCTTGAATATTCTTTATGTTGTGCAGAATAATGCGGGAAATCGCAAGGACTTGCAGATATCTTGTAGCTGGAACAGGCTGCTTAATAACGCCGTAAAGCTCGGTCTTCTCTGGTTGGAAGGTCCAAGGTATGAAGGCCGTAAATCCGTTGGTTTCAGACTGCAAATCCCTAATTTTGAATAGATGTTCGACTATATCCTCGTTGCTCTCTATGTGGCCAAACATCATTGTTGCACTTCCCCGTAACCCGATTTTGTGAGCAGTTCTCATAACCTCAAGCCAGCCCTCGCTATCCACCTTGTTCGGGCTAATTTGTTTCCTGATTCTATCGCTAAGTATTTCAGCTCCACCCCCGGGAAGGGAGTCTAACCCAGCACTCCTCAGCCTTTCAAGAGTTTCTCTTATACTCATCCCTTCAAGTTTGGCAAGGAAGTGGATTTCTGGTGGAGACAGCGCGTGAAGCTGAATGTTAGGAAATCTCTTTTTTATTTCGGAAAAAACTTCTTCAAACCACTCTATACTTAAATCGGGATTCATTCCACCCTGCATCAGTATCTGCGTGGCTTCAACCTCTACTGCCTCCTCTATCTTCTTTAGTATCTCGTCGAGGCTCAAAACATAGCCATCCTCCCTTCTTCTGGCATAGAAAGCGCAGAACTTACACTTCGAAACGCAGATGTTCGTGTAGTTTATGTTCCTGTCAACAACAAAGGTTACTAATTCTCCGCACTTCTTTCTTCTTATCTCGTCTGCAATCCTGCCAACAACGGGCAGGGGTAGCTCAAAGAGCCTCAAAGCCTCATCAAAACCGAGATCTTCTCCTTCAAGGTTTTTTCTGACGTATTCATACAATTCCGCATTCACGGCACATCTCCTCGAATAGCTCAAGCCCCTTTTTCTCCTTACTCCCAATTCTGTAGCTCAGCGTTTTAAAGTACTCCTCCAGAAATTCCGGAGGCATGCTGAACTTTGTTGCAGCCACGCTAACCACTTCATCCATGTTTTTTAGACCCCAGTCTATGGATTTAACAAGCGTTCTATCTATTTCGCTGGCATCAACGTTTTTGAGGGATGAGGATATTCCAAAAACCATTGGCAAGCCAGTAAGCTCGTACCACTCTTCGCCAAGATCCATTACTACTCGATATACCATTCTGGCCTTTATAGCCTCATCGCCTATAACCAGTGCGTGCTTACAGATAGCAAGTAAATCGTTTACCTTTCCCGATTCAGCAAAAACGAGCTTATTACTCATTCCATTCTCCTCCATTATTATTTTCAAGAGATTTACAGACGTTAGAGTGTCCCCTGTGACCGCTATAGGGCTACTGTCGAGTGTTTTATCCTTTGAAACAACAACTACGCTCAGCACTCTTTCCTTTGAAGCTATGCAGAACTCGTAATTCCTTAGTTCACGTTTGTTTTTGATAAAGAAGTAAGAGGGAATGGGAGCATAGTGAATTTTACCGTTGTAAAGTAGTGAAGTCATTTGCTTTGGGTTAGCTTCAATAATCTCGAGATCTGAATTTCTTTCAAGCCAGTAGTAAGGGAGGAAGTTATTTATGAGACCAAACTTTCCTATCTTCATTAAAGCCGAGAAAGCAGGAGGATAGAAAAGCCTTGCTTTTGCTCCTTGCTCCTTGTTGGCAAACTTTTGGTCCAATTTCTTTATTGACATAATCCGACTAATGAAAAAAATTTCGATATATTCAAATAATTTAATTTTCAATTTAATATACACCCAATGAGCCTAATGAGAAATCCAAAATAAAAAAATAGAATCAAGAATTCTTATTAGCTTGCTGGATGGTGATAATAAAACGAAGGATTCACTTCATCCAAGTTTCCCCCAATATTTCATAGATCTTTACTTATAGGATGGATGTGTCTAACATCATCTAACTTCAACAGATAAAACAACATCTAAAGAGATGGACACAAAAAATTACGACATAGAGCTTATCCTAACGATCTTTGACTCTATCAGCATAAACATAGAGTCAATGGATATCCCAAAACCAAGAATTTACGACATAAAAACGATAATCAAAGCTCTGATCATAAAGGAATTCGAGGGGCTATCTTGAGAACGGCAGAAGTGAGAGTGAAGCAATTAGAATAAGGATAGATCATTCCGTTTTATTCTGGGAGAAGAAGCTAGCTTCTTACATGGAATCGTTAACGAAATCCTAAAGGAACTTCAAAGGCTGGAGTGCTCAGAAAGCTTTGTTGATTCAACGATATTCACCAATAAAAAAGAGAAGGAATAAAGATTCATGCAATAACATACAATGAAACTTTATTTCCTTGAAGTAAGAATTGAAGGATTTGAGATCGGAAGGTAGAGGATACCTTTACGGCGGAATACGATTCTAGGATTTTTCTGAACAAAGTTGTTGAGAGGGGTTATTTACCCTGCATCAAGCCAAGGAAGATCAAAGCAAAAGGCCTACCAGAATAAGAGACAGAGTCTTTGATAGAGAGAAATACAGACGTAGAGGAATTTGCGGTTTCTTCGGTGCTTTAACGAACTGGTTCGGAGATAGAATTCCATGCTTTTTAAGGGAAACAACGATTGCGAGGGTTCTTATTAGGGTTGCTTGCTATGCTCTGAGAATTTTGTTAAGAGTTAGAATAAAGGAGGTGAGATATTAGACACACTCCTTATAGGATATGTCTGTGAGCCAATAAGAATCCAAAGAACTCTTTTCACCAGCTCATGTCAGTTTGAAGCTTAACGATATCTCTTACAACTTCAATTTCATTAAGTTCTGGTACGTCTTTTTAATCCTTTTACCAAAGTTTCATTTCAAATAAGAAGGAAGGCTTTAGAAATTGGAGTCCCATAGCCCCGCCCGGATTCGAACCGGGGTCGCCGGATCCAGAGTCCGGCAGGATTGACCGCTACCCCACGGGGCTTCAAAAGCAGATGAAACTTACCGTTATATGAAACTTGTGGTTATCACTCCTCTAAAAAATAAAATTACTATATAAATCATCCTTGAAGACCGACTTATTCCGAGAACCTAACAGACCGTGGTACGAGTTTCTCGCGAAGTGCCCGTTTTTTAACAACCTAGCGTTGCCTGCCACGGCAGAAATCCTGAAGAAGAAGTACTGCAGAGGAGATTTTGAGAAGTGCGCAAGATACCAGCTTAAAAAATCTGGAAAAGAAGTTCCCGACAACCTTTGGCCTGACGGAAAAACTGCCTAGCAAATTTTTTCTTAATAAATTTTTTTACTGATAAAAATTAATTAGATTTTTTTGTTATAGATGTTGTCAACTTAACACCTCCAATAGTTATAGAAAGCCATAAAACTCTCAATCCAGCTCTGTACAGAATCAAAAGAACTATTGAAAGGAGATCTGTTCCAGAACCTCTTCGTCCTTTCCTTAAACCTAGAAAAGAAACTTCTACTGCATTCCTTTCTCCAAACGTCTCTTCCTTCAGAAGCCCATATAGCTAGGCATTCTTTTGTATCGACATCTATAGCAGCCCATATAAAGATTAACTTCTTCTCAAGCTTTAGCTTTGTCTCATCTATTGCAATAAGCCTTCTTTCCCTCTTTCTTGGTTGCTTTAGAACTTTCTTAAGCCTGTGGTAGTATATTCTGACCGATTCATGACTTATCTCTTCGAATAGGGATAGGTATTTACTTGTTTTCCTCAAGGAAAGACCAAAGAAGTATAATAGAGCTGCCAATATCTTTAATTCCACATTTTTCTTGTCCCTAGAAAGACTCTTGCAGCTTAACGTAGTTTACCAATTGCTTGAGTGGGTTGCATATGTTGTATCTTGGTTATTTATTTTTTCTTATTTTGCCACGACCACTAACGTCAACCTCCAAGTTGGTTCTTTAAAACACTATGGTAGAAACGTCAAGTTAACACAACCAACAGAAAATATTAAAGCTTCTTCGCATGCCATGCGATGGGGATTCGTCATGATCACTCCAAAGAGTCTGTTGACTGAAAGAAGAAAACCTCTCGATGAATACATCGAGAAAGTCAGGACTATAGTTGAGAAGGTGAAGAATGAAGGAGATAAAGCACTTATAGAGCTCACAAAGAAGTTCGACGGTGTTGAACTCCAGTATATAAAGGTTCCACCCGAGGAAATCGATGCTGCTTACGAAGAGGTCGATGATGAGATTATAGATGCCCTAGAGGTTGCAAAACAGAACATAGAGCGTTTTCATTCGATAACCTGTGTTGAAAGAGAGACATTCATCGATTTTGGTGATGTCGTGTTGGGCAAGCGTTATATACCATTCGAAAGTGTAGGAATCTACATTCCTGGTGGAAGAGCTAGTTATCCGTCAACAGCCCTCATGGCTGGCGTTCCTGCATCTATTGCGGGGGTGGAGAGAACCGCTGCCTGCACGCCGCCAGATGAAAACGGGAGGGTTAAGCCGCTAACCCTCGTTGCCTGCGATATCGCCGGCATAAATGAGGTGTATGCTGTTGGTGGAGCACAAGCCATTGCAGCCCTTGCATATGGGACGGAGAGTGTAAAGCCCGTGGATAAAATAGTTGGGCCGGGAAATGTCTACGTTACAGCAGCAAAGATTCTCGTTTCAAAAGATGTACCCATAGATATGCCCGCCGGCCCTTCTGAAGTCCTAATCATAGCAGATGAAACAGCAAACGCTAGATTTGTAGCCCTCGATGCTTTAGCCCAGCTGGAACACGACCCCATGGCAATTGCCGTCGTTTTGACAACTTCAGAAAAGCTAGCAAAAAACGTGGAAAGCATAGCTAAAGAGTTAGGAAGGAATTTGAACCTTGAAAATCTCAAAATTGCTGTTGTAAAAAACGTTGAGGAGGCTATAGAAATATCCAACAGGTTTGCCCCTGAACATCTCGAACTAATCTTCGATGGGGCCGATAACTACCTTAACAGAATAAAGCACGCTGGCAGTGTTTTTGTCGGCGAGTATAGCCCGGTCGCTGCCGGCGATTACGCATCTGGCACAAACCACATCCTTCCCACCGCAGGCTACGCAAAACGCTTTTCTGGTTTAAGCGTTGAAACTTTTTTAAAGCACACAACATTCCAGAAGCTCAGCAAGGATGGGCTAAGGAGGATAGGCCAAGCGGTTATAAAGCTCGCAAACGCTGAAGGTTTACCGCTCCACGCAAAGTCCATCGAGGAGAGGTTGAAAGAATGAGAAAGTACACGAGCGATATTGGAGAGGGGGATGTAGGCAAAGAGGTAACACTCTACGGATGGGTTCACGAGGTTAGAGACCATGGAGGGCTCGTATTCGTCATTCTGAGGGATAGAGAAGGATTTATTCAAATCACTTTGCCTAAAAAGAGGGTGGACAAGGAAGTTTTCAGGAGGGCAAAGAAGGTTCGAAGGGAAAGTGTCGTCAGAGTTGTAGGAGTTGTGAAGGCGGAACCAAAGGCTCCGGGGGGATACGAGATTATTCCAACGGCCTTCGACGTGCTGAATGAAGCTGATGCGCCCCTCCCCCTCGATGTTGCGGAAAAGGTGCCTGCCGAACTGGATACAAGACTCGACCATCGCTACCTCGATCTAAGAAAGCCAAAGATTCAGGCAATATTCAGAATAAGGCACTGCATGCTGCAAAGCATCCGCAACTTTCTATGTGAGGAGGGTTTCATCGAGGTTAATACCCCCAAGATCGTATCAACCGCTACAGAAGGTGGGACAGAGTTGTTCCCAATAAGCTACTTTGAAAAGGAGGCTTTCCTTAACCAGAGTCCCCAACTCTACAAACAGGTTTTAATGGCTGCCGGCCTTGAAAAAGTCTTTGAAATTGGCCCCATTTTCAGGGCTGAGGAGCATAACACTGTGAGGCACCTGAACGAGGCTGTTTCAATCGACATCGAGGTAAGTTTTACGGACCATGAAGGTGTGATGGATGTCCTCGAGAGGCTAATTGCTAAGGTTTACGAAGATGTAAGCATGAAATGCGAAAAATACCTTTCTTGGCTCAACGTTAAGCTTGACGTGCCCAAAACACCATTTGAAAGGCTCAGTTATGATGAAGCGATAGAGATGGCGAGGAAAGGTGGAGAAGAGATACCTTGGGGTGAGGACTTAACGACTCCGGCATTGAAGATCGTTGCAGAGCACATGGATGGCCACTACTTTATAGTTGATTGGCCCACCCAATCAAAGCCGTTCTACGCGATGCCGTACGATGATAGGCCAGAGGTTTGCAAGAGCTTCGACCTAATGCACGGCTGGCTTGAACTTGCAAGCGGGGCGCAGCGAATTCACATCTACGATTTACTCGTTCGCAGAATAGAAGAGTGCAATATGAGTCCCGAAAGCTTTGGTTTTTACCTTGAAGCTTTCCGCTACGGTATGCCACCACACGCGGGCTGGGGTCTTGGGGCAGAAAGATTGCTAATGTCAATGCTCGATTTGAGAAATATAAGAGAGGCAGTAATGTTCCCAAGAGACAGAAATAGGCTAATTCCATAATTTTATTTTAAAAAATCCCTGAATTTTATGGGATAACTTTCACGATTGGGACAAAGTTTAAATAAGGTGGTGCACAAAGGGAAAGAAATACGCAGCAAGGAGGAGTTAGAATTGGCCGAAATAACAGAGGTTAGAATATACAAAGCAAAAGGAAACGGAGCCGTTAAGGCCTATGCGTCCGTCTCGCTCGACGACGAGTTTATCGTGAAGGGAATAAAAGTATTAGAGGGAGAAAACGGTCTCTGGGTCAGTATGCCCAGCAGAAAGGCAAAAAATGGAAGTTTTCAGGACATTTTCCACCCTGCAAGTAAGGAGGCAAGAGAGAAAATAGTTAATGCGGTCTTGAGTGCATACAGGGAACAGATTTGAGCTAGTGTGGTTTTTAGCTTTTAATAGTTCCTTTCTTAACACGATTTCCAATTTCTTTTAGTCTCAATAACAAGTTTTTTATAAAGCCCATGTCCAACTTGAATCATGGAGGAGGGTGTAACGAGAATTGGTGTTAGCCTTCCGAAAAACTTGTTGAATGAATTTGATAGTATAATTAGAACGAGAGGATACTCCTCAAGAAGTGAAGCGATAAGAGATGCTATAAGAAACTACATCGCAGAGTACAAATGGCTCGAGAGAGAGGAGGGCGAAA
>QMZF01000039.1 GCA_003663055.1 Archaeoglobales archaeon
CCCTTAGTCCAATACAGCAAAGGGTTCACATAGGTGACAGCTTCATGAAAATTTGCAAACAGCTTATTTACGTGAATGTGCATGATCTACCATGAAGCCGGATTTGAAGCCAGAGGAAAAGGACGAGTACATAAGCTTTCTGCTGAGGCAATACAGGCTCGTCGATGCTTTATGGTTTCTGGCTGTTGAAGACAGGTTTGGGCTCGACGCAGCTGTAGAGCTAAACGAGAAAATCTGGGAAGACATTGGCAGGAGATCTGCAAGAGAGATTAAGAGGAGGTTTAAAATCGAGGAAAAGGGTTTGAAGGGATTTGTGAAAGCTATCAAGTACTTCCCGTGGACTGTCATTGTTGGTTATGAGATAGAAGAGAATGGCGATAAGGTTACAATAAAAGTTCCAAGCTGTCCTCCGCAGGTGGCGAGGATTAAGAGTGGTAGGGGAGAATTTCCGTGCAAGGAGATGCACCTCAGAGAGTTCAGAGCATTTGCGGCAGAAATAGATGAGAGGATAGAAGTCAGATGCATCTTTGCCCCTCCAGACAAGCATCCCGAAAACTGCTTCTGCATGTGGGAGTTCGGATTAAAATCTTAAGATCTGTTGACGGCTAAAGCCTATTCACTTTCTTATCCTCGCTACAATTGCCCCATCTTTCAAGATCTCGGAAGGAGAGATCAGAAGCAGATGCTTTTCATCCCCTCCGCCACCATAAACCCTCTCATTCTTTAGAACCCTTTCATCAAGGATTACTTTGCAGTCATGTCCTATAGGGGGAACACCACCAGCAGGAAAATCAGTGAGATGTAAAACTTCCCCTCTTCCTGCAATTCTTATGCTTTTTCCGAACATATTTTCAATTCTCTTTAAATCAACTGATGATGTGCCGTCAACGATTGCAATCACAGCTTCGTCTTCAGCAACGAGAACAATGGACTTTATTATCTGCCTTTTACTGCAACCAAGCTCCTCAGCAGCCTCGTTAACAGTTGAAGCTTTTCTTACTTCTATGATCTCTGCATCGATGCTTTTCTCTCTAATATAATTCTTAAGCCACTCAACACCCTTCATTTTTCCCCGATAATTCTAAATCTCAGTGTTTTCTGGATCCGGGCACTGAAGAACTTCTACGGCGTTTATCCAGCCTTCTGTTTCTCTGTATGCTGCCGTAATGTATGGAATTAAGGCCGATAGAGCGTATATGCAGATCTTGCCCTTTACAACCGGATCTTCAACTTCGATTGTATCTCTTTTCGTAGCCAGCATAGCACTTTCCCTTCACGTCTTCTACGATAATTTTCAGCCTGTACATGTTGAATGTTAACCAAAGATATTTTTAAAATTTCGGCCCTGTTTCATCATACTTGGAATTTCACCTCCACCATATAACCCTTACCAACTAACCCGAAGCTTGTTCAGATAAACACCTCCAGTAGTTATCGAAAGCAATAAAACTATCCAACCAGCTCCGAACTGAATCAAAAGCTATTGAAGGGAAGTATGTTTCGTATTTCAATCCTAACCTTTTCAAAGCCGTAAATACGGAATCCCCGATCAACAACAATTTCTGGCCTATTTCCGCAGTATTTTAGGACTTCTTTGAGGAAAACGTAAGCATGAAAGCTTGTTCTACTTCTGAAGCCCATATAGCTAAGCATTCATCAGTATCAACATCTACAGCAGTCCATACAAATATCTGATTGTTTTCTAAACTTTAGCTTTGTTTCGTCTATAGCAATAAGCCTCTTTAAAACTTTCTTAAGCCTATGGTAGTATATTCTGACTATTCATGGCTTATCTCTTCGAATAGAGATAGAAAATCACTCGTTTTTCTCAAAGAAAGGCCAAAGAAGTATAATAGAGCGCTAATATCTTAATTCTACTTGACATCACCGGTTTTTAGATTCAAAATAAAAGGCAGAGTAGCCCCGCAGATAGGGTAGCAAAGAAATTTACTCCTGCGTTGGTCAACAAACCCTTTTGTTCAAGCGTTGCACCCAAGATGCTGTCAATATGCACACCAATAAAGCCCGCTATGAACACGATCGCAGCGCCCGAAGGATCGATTATTCCGGCAATAGCAGCAACTATGGCAACAATCGAGCAACCTACAATGGCAGCGATTTCCCCTTTTAGTGATACACCTCCGCTAACTCCTGCCGGTACCCTCTTGAAATTTGTAATTAAATAAACCTTCTCAGACGTTTTTCCAATCTCGCTTGCCATCGTATCACCCAAAGCTGCAGCAACGGAGGCTACGAACGCTAGGCTGAAGGCGGGATAGTTGTAAAATCCGTAGTTTATCGCAAAGAATAGGGCTGGCAGGCTGTTGGAGAATACGTTTGCGTAACCTCTCGCACCGCCAGCGGGTTCTGCAATACCCCTCTGAAGCTTTATGGGGTAGCGATATTTAGTTGATGCACTTCCCAAAGCGTAAAACATAAGCAGAGTCAGAAAGAACCTGATGTCTGTAAAGACGATGACGAGCGTCCCTATAAGCGTGGCACTCAACAGCCCGCTTTCATCGGCAACCCCGACTTGGTTGCGGCCAAACTTAGAGCGAAGGCTATTGTGAAGGCCATTGCAAGCTCGAGCAACGTTGTTTTTAAGGCGTAAATTGTGAATATCAGATACGTCGTAGCTGCAGCGAGTAGGAGAGTTGTTCTCTTGTCACTTTTAGTTTCTACGCTCTCTACAAGCGAGGCTGCAAGTGCCCCCGTCAGTGAAAGAAAGAAAAGATAGTCAAAGCTAAAGCTTTGCTTCGTCGCATGGTAAAAATAGACGAAGTACGCTAAACCACAAGCGGTAAACAGGATTATGTTCTTGATCGCTCCTCTCTCTCCATGAAACGCCGACAGAAATACAGCAGCTCCAATAACACTTCTGGGAATTCCTACAAGCATCGTGGAAGTTATAGCTGCTGCAAGCAAAAGCGTATTGAAGTAGGAAGTACAGGGATTGACTCCAGTGATCCTTAGTTCGGTCTCTCTAACAAGACCATAGGCAAGGAAAATGGAAATTGTAAGACCGATAATTACCTTTTCGGGCAGAATAGGTATGAGTATGGCTAGAAGTATGAGCAGGAACATCGGCAAGGGTTAAGTACGGCAAGTTAAAAATCTTACCGATGCTTGATTTCATCCAAGCAATCAGAGCCATTTACACAAGGCGCCTTGAAAATAAAGTTGCCAAAGGTAGATTGCCCCGCCATATAATGATCGTTGCCGATGACATGCATGTAGAAAAGTTTTCCGACTTCGCTGTCTGGTGCGAGAAGTTCGGAATTGAGGAGATAACAATATGCGTTCAAGAGCTTACACCAGAACTGGAAAAATTTGCTGAAATTCTCAATTGTAGGCTAACACGAGGTTTTGATAAACAAGAAAGATTAGAAAAAATTAAGCTCAACATAGTAGCCCTAAGCGGTAGGGCTGAGATTATTGAAGCTGTAAAAAGACTGGCTGAACTCGTTGAAAAAGGGGAACTAAACCCCGATGAAGTCGATGAAAAACTATTCGAGGCGCATTTAAGAATAAAATCTCCTCCAGACCTTATAATAAGAGCTGGAGCGCAAATACCTGACTTTCTAATCTGGCAGAGCATATACAGCGAACTCCACTTCCTCGATACCGATTGGAAAAGCTTTAGATACATAGACTTTCTCCGCTGCCTGAGGGACTACCAGAGGAGGGAGCGCAGATATGGAAAGTAACCTAAAACTCGTCAGGGCTATTGCAGATTATCAATTCGGGAGAGGAGCTGGAAGGGCTCTATTCCCCGAAACGTGCAAGTTCATCATGTCTTCTACGGGTAGAATAAGACAGATTGTTGATGGAGATATGAGAATAGCGACTATAAAACCCGAAACCGGACTTTTAACTATAAGCGTTGAAGGGGCCAGGAGACTCCACAGACTCTTTCCTTATCCAAAGCTGAGGGTAGTTGTTATGAATGAAGTTTCTGAATTCATAGCAGAGGGTAGGAGCGTGTTTGCCAAGCATGTTGTCGATGTGGATGATGAGATAAGACCAAACGATGAGGTAATAGTTGTAAATGAGGAGGACGAATTGCTTGCTACTGGAAAGGCTGTACTTTCAGCAAAGGAGATGCTTGAGATGAGAAGAGGTGTTGCCGTTAGTATCAGGTATAGCTTGAAGGATGTGAAAGAATGAAGAAATACATGATCAGTCCCGATAGAAAGAAACTCATAATAAAAAACGACTCGATAGTTGACAAGCACTTGAGGTTTGATGGAGAAGTTATCGCAGGAATGTACACGAGCTTTTGGGGAAATATAGAGGCTGATGAAGTTTACCTCGGTAAGGGCTGTACAGTAAACGGTACGATAAGGTGCAAAAAAGCAGTAATAGGCGCGTACACTCGCTTTAACGAAGTTATCGCAACTGGAGACGTTATAATCATGGACGGTTGCGTCGGGAATGTTATAAAGGCTTCAGGAGACGTAAAAATCGGAAACGCCGTTGTAAGCGTCGTTGAAACGGATGGTTTTGTCATGATAGACGGGGCGGCAAAGCTTGGCAGACTCGTAGCAAGAAAGGTTGTAGCTAGGGGTTAACGAAAGATTTTAAACAAGACTGGAGTGTAATCTTATGATGGACGAGCTTGAAAAAATTAGGGAGAGAAAGCTGAAAAAGCTAATGGCTAAGTTTTCAAAAACGGGAGGAGAGAGCATGACAAAACCTATCGAGCTTAATGCGGGCAACTTTGAAGAGGTTATATCGAGCAACGAAAACGTTGTCGTAGACTTCTGGGCGGAATGGTGCGCGCCATGCAAAATAATTGCCCCAATAATAGAGGAGCTAGCGAAGGAGTACGCTGGAAAGGTCGTATTTGCAAAGCTCGATACAGACAGAAACCAGTTAATCGCTCTTCAATTTGGAATATCAGCAATTCCAACGCTGATTTACTTTAAAAGAGGAAAGCCAGTCGATTCCATCGTTGGAGCCTTACCAAAGAGGGAACTAAAACACTGGATAGAGAAGAACCTACAAGCATGAAGATTGCGGTCGCTGCAGTTCAGTGTAGGCTTGGTGAACTCAGCAGCGCTGAACGCATAGTTTCGAGTGCAGTTTCGCAAGGAGTTGAACTGTTTCTCCTTCCCGAATATTTTTCCCTTAGAGGTACAAACTTGCTCGAAGAATCTAAAGTAGGTGTAGAGTTTTTACGAAGGTTAAGCAGAGAGTACTCATGTATTGTTGCCGGAAACGCCCTTAAGGAGAAAAACGGCAGGATTTATAACAGTCTGTTTATATTTGACTCTGGAGATTGTCTGGGTGTGCAGGAGAAGCTACATCCGACGAGGGTGGAGAGAAACTTGGGTGTAAGCTGCGGTGAGAAGCTCAAGGTCTTTGAAATTAGGGGTGTAAAAATAGCTGCTTTAATATGCGCAGACATACTGTATCCAGAGATTTGCAGAGTTGCGGGCATAAAAGGAGTAGATTTAGTCCTTAACCCCGTGGTATCTCTAAAGAAATCCGAATTTCCCGCCCAGAACATGAGAAGCTGTCTTTACTTCACCCGATCCTTTGATAATGCCTACGCCATAGTTAAAGCTGGAGGCCCTGGTAAAACTTTTTTTGGAGCAGAAACAGCTGGAAGAAGCCTCATATCAGCTTTTGACGGTATTATTGCCTCGTATAGTGACGAAGATGCGGAGGAACTCGTGTGGGCTGAAGTAGACGTCTCTCTTATAAGAAAGTACAGAAGTGTAAACTACTCCCTCCACGATCGAAATGTTACCGCATACTTGGAACTGTTTGAGAGTTAGACATAAACGTCTTATACTCTCCCCTTCTAGCCTTACTGAATGTTCATTAAAGGGCCCGTAGGGTAGGAGGACATCCTCGGGGGCTTCGGACCCCCGGACCCGGGTTCAAATCCCGGCGGGTCCGTCTAATTAGAAATAATGAAATAATACAAATATAATACCATTTTGGAGAAAACTATGACCGATATCTGGATGGGGAGTGTGGAAGTTTTCTGAATGACTTAGACATACGCTTCGCTCCCAGTCTGAGGCTGCTTTGCTCGTGCTTGCGACAAGTTCAGAGAGAACGGCGAAGAGTTTAGGCCAGCGAAGAGTTTAGCGATAAGGAAGTCGAAACTTATGAGAAAATCGAACAATATGACGTTTTTGAAATACTTAGCATTGATGACGTAATGAAGAAGTGGTTTCGCGGAAAGAAGAAAGCTTACGAAAAGAAGCTTGAAGGATGATCAAACTGATTGGTGAGACGTCCAGGCCTTGGTGGACTACTCTTCAGATCTAGCCGTCAAACTATGCTGAAATAATTATTGGGTGATCCAAATTTAAAGCAGGCTAACCTTAAGCCGATGCTCAAAACGCGGGACGAAGCTTTGGAGTGACTATGTCAACCAATTGAAGATAAATCAAAAAGTTGGTACACCATGACTTCTTTAGGTAATACCGATGGTAAACCTTATATTCCTACAAAATGAACTTCAAATATGTCCAGCAGCTATGTAACCGTCTCAGTAAAAATACCAAGAGAACTTAAGGAAAAATTAGAAAGGGCAGGGATATCTCCGGGTAAAGTAATGAAAAAGGCTTTAATTGATGCTGGGAGGATTGTAGACTTGAAGGAGTTAGAAAAGAACGTTGAAGAGATTAAGGATATTCTCGGTAAGATACCTGTAGAGAGAATAGTCAAATCTATAAGAGAGGACAGGGAGAGATGATATTCGATGCGAGTTCTATCTTTTTAGCCGTCAAGAGCAAAAAACTTACAGTCCTGAAGGATGCCAAAACATCTCAGCTCGTTAGATATGAGCTCGGTAATGCTGTGTGGAAAGAAGTAAGAATACATAAAACCGTAAGTTGCGAAAGGGCTTTAGAGTTGTTAAATCTGCTTGGGAGCGTAGTTGATAAAATAGAAATAGCAGAACCGGATTACGTTGAAACTCTCAAAACTGCCTGTAGATATAATCTTACTTTTTACGATGCTGTGTACGTTCAGCTTGCAATGGAAAATTCGGATGTGCTGATAACGGAGGACAAAAAGTTGAGAAATAAAGTATCAGGAGACTTAGATGTTTTATCCGTAGCTGATTTGGATTAGTTGTACTTCTTAGTAGTCAAGATTGGAATTAAGAAATCCAAGTGAGTAAGATGCTAGAAGATAGATTGTGAGAATGTTAAGGGTGATTTAAGCTTGTATTTAAAAAAGGATACAAAATTGACGCTTCTATTAGAATCCTTGGAACTTCTCCACCCAACCTCAGCTCAATTGCAATTTTGTCTGCTATTTCGCGGTAACCAGATATATATTTACAAAAAAAAATTAATAAAATTTTAAAAAAATCAAATTTCAATCACACTCCCCGCACCAATCAGCTTGAACTTTTCGCCAAGCTTGGATGCAAGAATCGCCTCAGCTCTAAAACC
>QMZF01000040.1 GCA_003663055.1 Archaeoglobales archaeon
CTTCTTTCAGGATGTCTTCTGCGGTATAGTTCTGTTCTGTCGTTGCTTGGGGAGATTGAATACAGCCACAAAGAACTAAAGCTAGGACCAAAAGAGCTGGAACGTTTTTCATCATAAAGCGCACCAAAATTTCTTAAACACAAAAACTAAAAAACCTTGCTGGATGGGTAAGATAGTGCTAGCGTTTGGGTATTATCCTTATCGTTTGATTTGCTAAAACGGGAATTCTCTGCACTTCTTTTCCTTCTTCATCGTATATTACTATTTCCGCAATAACTGTAACCTTTTTCTCTCCCGATACTGTAATCGGAACGACTTCTGCCTTCCAGCTCACAGCTTTAAGCACAGACTTCTCTAGCGTATCATCCCAGACGACCATATCACCTCTAATTGGATCGTGGTAAACCGTTATTACCTTCTTTAGTTCTGGCAAAGCGGATGTAGCGGAACTTATATACACAGGCTCGATGTAGAGAAGCGATCCCCTAACGGGAAGTATCAAAAGGTTTCCCCTGATAACACTGGAACCTCTCTGCCCCCAGAGAGTCATCTTCTCCGAAATCTCTGGATTCTGGCTAATTCTTGACTCAGCCTGCATTGGCCCATAGACTAGAACCTCCTTAGGAAACTCGTAAACTACAAACTTTCCGTAATCTTCGTCCTGCATTACACCGATCCACGCGATCATGTTCTCCTTGTTTGCCGGTGTTAGGGGAACCATGAGAACGAACTGCGTTCCCTTATCCGTTTCAAGAATAACGTTATAGCACCTCATAGGAATAGGAGTTTCACCAAAGAGTTCCTTCGCAATCACCCACCTATCCTCTTTTCCATAAAAAACCGCAATGTTCCTCATGTGGTAGTCTCCGAACTTCTGAACCTGGAGCGTAAAGAGATCTACGGGATACCTGAAGTGCTTTCTGTAATCGTTTGCCTGCAACGCGGATTTAAACAGCTTTGGATAAATTCTCTTGTACGTTTTTATCAGAGGGTCTTCTTTTACAGTAAAGTACTCAATTGTGCCGTTCTTTGCATCTATTATCACCTTTACCGAATCCCTAACATAGTTAACCCTCAGCTTTCCAAGTTTTCCCGGTTCGGAGTAAGGAAAAGCGTCGCTGAAAGCAATGCCGTTTATCATCCACTTGAGCTCGCCGTTATGGATAAATATGTACGGATCGCTGTCGTAGTACAGGAATGGAGCTATCTTTTGAGCTCTTTCCATGATATTCCTGTAGATCATCAGCCTGCTCTGATCGGTTATGTATCTGGAGAGCCATATGTTGATTGGGTCCAAGTTGCATGCAATGACGAATTTTTTGAAGGTGGAATCGATCCTTATTCCACCAGAACCATCGTAGTGCGTGTAAACGTTCTCCTCTCCTCTTGGATAGTCGAACTCTTCTTGAAGAGTGTTGGCGATTACGTAATGATTTGTTAGCTCGCCGTAGTAAATTTGAGGCTGCCTAACTTCTAATTCCGGAAAGAGTGAAACGGGCGGTATATCTTTCACGTAAAGTATCGGCATACCCTCGTCATCTACCTTGTTCACAGGGTTGATTGCAATTCCGTAGCCGTGAGTGTAAACCAGGTGCTTGTTCACCCACGTTCGTGCTTGAACTGGCAATCCCTTTACGTTGAGTTCTCTTGCAGTAATCAAGACCTGAGTTTCGTTACCATCTATCCAGTATCTGTCAACGTCGACATCGTGCATGTCGTAGTAAAGTCTTAGGGACTGCTTCTGCTGAAGAACCAGCCTTACAGCCCTCCAGTCAAGGATCTTTGCATTCTTTATCGACGGCGAGTTAACAACGTCTTCATCCAAAACCGCATTTGGATTGTACGGAATCTCCTGAAATTCGTCGAGTCCGTAAGCGTACCTCGTAAAGTTGATGTTGTAACCAATGTAGACAGCTTCTCTCTGCAGTTCGCTCGGGGCAACTATAAAGCTTTGAACCGTAAAGCTAGCGAATGCTCCGGCAATGAATATGCCTGAAATCACAAGTAAGGGCAGGAAAAACTTCAGCAGCTCATCGCTAAGCTTTACATCTTTAATAAAAAAAGTAACAACGACTGAAATAAGAGTTGTAACAGAAAGGACTCTCCACACCCATATCCAAACGTGGACGTCTGTGTAACCAGCTCCATAGACAACTCCAAGTTCGCTCCAAAGTACGCTGTACTGCTTGAACCAGAAAACTACTGAGAGTGTTACAAAAAAGCAGCAAAACAGTAGGTGGATTAGGTCTTTTAAATCCTTAAACACCTCTTTTGCACTCAAATAGCCTTCTCCAACGACAACAATGCACAAAGTAGCGATCCAGATAACAGTTAAAGCCAAGATGGTTATCAGAATATCGTTTATTATCGGAAGTGTAAAGACGTAGAAACTCACCTCATTATTAAAAATGGGGTCTGACAAGCCAAAAGGTACCTGATTTTGGAATTTGAGCCAATCGAACCACAGATGCTCGCTTGTTGCCCAGGCAAATAAAAGCGAAATTAAAGCTGCTATGCTATTCCAGAGCCAGCTTTTTGGTTCGGTCCACTCTTTCAGCCTTTTATGAGCAATTCTCCAAATTATACACCATCCACCAAAATCTGCAACGAAAGCTAAGATAAATATAAGAATTTTTGTTTTTAAATTTATCAAAAATATTTCAACGTACCCGACCGATTCGAACCACCAGTAGTCGAGTAAGAGAGGTGCTATGACCTTAAACCAGAGAATTTGCGGCATTATTAGGAAAAATATAGCGCACAAGGATACTTTCTTCCAATTTACAATAACTTTCGACTCTTCCTCAACTATCTTTACATCTAAGAGTAGAATATCTATTTCTCCCCTTTTGCGCTTTGAAATCTCAAGTACGAGCCATACTTCCCCTGTTAAGGTTTCTCCTACCTCCTTTACTCTCCCTCCAAGTCTTTTGACCTCCTCTACCAGCTTTCTTGCTTTCTCCTCACTTGCTAATATTTTAAGTTCCACCACTTCTTCTCTAAAAACCATCTTCAGACCCCTTACAGTTCAATCCTTACAGTATTGTGTCATTAACGTATTTATCTGTACTCCGGTGGATATCTAGAGTCCTAATTTCTTACAAAAGTGCAAAATTAAATTAAGTGAAACTCGTAAAGTGCTGGCAGATCCTGACTAAATTCGTTTAAACTTAAGGAAATCGGGGCATCAAGAGCGTCAGGCAGTTTTAGCTGATATCGTCCAATTGCAGAAACTAACAAAAACAGCAAGGATTTTAAAAGGAGGCTAAGAGGGCGATGACCATGCTCGAGGATGTCTTGAAAGAGTCGGGCAAAGTCTTCCTACTCGGAAATGAGGCCATCGCAAGAGGAGCACTCGAAGCGGGTATTGACGTTTTTGCAACCTATCCCGGTACTCCTTCATCGGAAATTGGCGATACTCTCAGCAAAGCTTGTAAAAAGCTTAAAGGTAGGCTTGATTTCATAATGGAGTATTCAGCAAATGAAAAAGTCGCTGTTGAGGTTGCTATGGCCGCTTCCCTTGCAGGAAAACGCGGAATGGCAGCGATGAAGCACGTCGGAGTTAACGTTGCCAGCGATACGCTCTTCAGCTTCGCTTATATAGGGGCAAGAGGTGGCTTCGTCCTCGTTTCCGCAGACGATCCGTCGATGCACAGCAGTCAGAATGAACAGGACAACAGATGGTACGGAATGGCTGCAAAGGTTCCGGTTATAGAACCTTCGAGCGTTCAAGAGGCAAAAGACTTCACGAAGTTCTGTTTTGAGCTTTCAGAGCGTTTTGAAGTTCCGATAATGCTTAGAACGTACACTAGGCTCAGTCATGCTAGTGGAATGGTTGAACTTAATCCTTTGCCGAGAAAGAGCTTAGATAAAGTTGAGTGGAGAAAGAATCCGGAGAGAGACGTGATCTTGCCAGCCCACGCAAGGAGACTCAAAGTAGAACTGGTGGAAAAGATGGAGAAGATTAAAAAGTACTTCTCCAGGTGGGACGGAAACTGGATAGAAGATGGGGAAGGCAAAATCGGTGTAATTGCTTGCGGGCTGAGCTATGCGTATGCAAAAGAGGCGATGGACAGGCTTGGCGTAAGCCTGCCGGTTTTAAAGCTTTCATCCATGTACCCCCCACCGGAAGAGCTTATTTCCGAGTTCGCTTCTCGGCTCGACGGCGTAGTTGTTGTTGAGGAAGTAGACCCATTTATTGAAATGCATGTTAAAGCCCTCGGAATTAAAGTTTACGGAAAAACTAACGGTTATTTCCCCATGTATTATGAGTATAACGTGGCTGTAGTTGAAAAAGGGATTGCAAAGGCTCTTGGCATAAAAACGAGCATCGACTACGATGCAGTACTTAGGAGGGCTGAGGAAATAGCCAAATTCGCTCCTCCACGTCCCCCCGTTTTCTGTCCTGGCTGTCCGCATGCAGCAACTTTCTACGCGATAAGGAAAGCCGTAAATCAAGTAGGCAATGCTGCACTTCCTAGCGACATAGGTTGCTACACCCTCGGAATAAATAGGCCGTTTGAAGGTGTTGACACTTGTGTCTGTATGGGCGCAAGCGTCGGAATAGCCTGCGGGCTGAGTTATGTTATCAAAGATCCCGTAATTGCAACCATAGGCGACTCCACGTTCTTTCATGCTGGCATACCAGCTTTGATCAACGCAGTCCACAATAAGCGCAAGCTTGTTCTTGTCGTCCTTGACAATTCTACAACTGGCATGACCGGGCATCAGCCGCATCCTGGTATGGAGGAGAGGGGATGCGGCGAAGAGGGGAAGAATCTAAACATTGAGGATGTCGCAAAAGGAATAGGTGTTGATTTCGTTGAGGTTGTAAATCCGTATAACGTAAGAAAAACAATAGATGCCATAAAAAGGGCTATCGAGCACGATGGTGTTGCGGTTGTTGTTTCGAGAATGAAATGTTCTTTACTCTGGCAGAGGGAGAGAAGAAAAAAGGAGAAAAGAATACCTAAATATACCATCACAAAGGATTGTACGCTTTGTATGGAGTGTATAAATTCCTTTTTCTGCCCAGCAATTTACTTTATGGATGGGAAGGTTGCAATCGATGAAAACCTCTGCGTTGGCTGTGGTGTTTGCAGCAGAATTTGTCCAGAAAAAGCAATAAAAATCTGTCAGCAGGATATCTGCTGGTTGAGGGGAGGTGTTTGCAATAAAATATGCCCCGATGATGCTGTGAAGCTGAGGTAGCATGTAAGAGCAAAAAGTTTTACGTCTTTAATTTCTCGTATAATCAGAACAATGTCGCTAAAGAAAATGCTTAAAGGAAAAGTAAGCGATGAAGAACTTTCAAAAGTTAGGAGGAGCTTCGAGATAATTGGAGATGTTGTAGTAGTTGACATTCCCGATGAAATTCTACACCTCAAAGGCATGATAATCGATGCGATTCTTAAAAAGCACAAACACGTGAAAACGATTCTAAGAAAGACCGGAGAGGTCGGAGGAACGTACAGAGTAGCGAGATACGAAGTGATATACGGCAGCGAAACCGAGACAATCGCAAAAGAGCATGGCTGTCGATTTTTGCTCGATCCCACAAAAGTTTACTACTCCGTCAAGCTTTCGGGGGAGAGGGAAAGAATAATGAAGCTCGTTAAGCCCGGAGAACGCGTCCTCGTTATGTTTGCTGGAGTTGGCCCATTTGCGATAGTTATTGCCAAACATGCGAAGCCGTCAGAAGTTGTCGGTGTTGAGCTCAATCCAATAGCCGTCGAGTATTTTAAGAAAAACGTGGAACTTAACAAGGTAAAGAACGTAAAGGTTTATGCTGGAGATGTTCGCGAGGTAGTTCCAAAGCTGGAAGGGGAATTTGACCGAATTTTGATGCCTTCTCCCTACAACGCTGAAAGCTTTGTTGATATTGCAGCAATAAAGATTAAGGAAGGAGGTTATGTGCACTACTATACCTTTGCAGGCGTTGAAGAGGAGGAAGAGCTACCAAGGAGGGTTGAAGAGCTCTTTAAATCCTATGGCGTTGAATGCAAGGCAGAATTCATGCGAGAGTGTGGAAACTTCGCTCCCTATGTAAACAGGTACGTTATCGACTTGAAAGTTATTAAGAAAAGTTAAAGTTATTAGAAAATGATTGCTAATGTGCTGTACGCCGCCAATAGTGAAGCGCGAAATAAGTTGAATTAATAAAAAAACAAAGTCATCTTTAAGTCATCTTTAAATACTCCTCTTCAAACTCGGATCATGGACATTATTAACGATGTTGCGGAGATGATTAGGAAGGGTACACCCTTGAATGCAATTGATGTTATAATTGCCAACGCTCCAGATGATGTTAAGAAGGTCGCGATGAATCTCTTTGCCGACCCCATATCAGTTGCGAACGTCGACGATGATTGGAAGGACTTACTTCTCCTCGTTTACTTCTCCTACCACTCTCATCTCTCTGAGGCCAAAGGAGAAGACCTTTCAAATTTAGCAGTATCGTCACTAGCGGCAGCAAAGCTGTGCAGAAGGCTGGGTATAGCTGACTTAGAGGCGAGATTTCTTGAAACCGGTGGAAAAGCTATACATCAAATGAGAATGGTAAACAAGGCCGAGAAAACACCTAAAGAAGCAGAGCTCATACTGAAAGAACTCTCAGAAAAAAATGAATCTAACCTTCCACTTTTGGCAGAAGTTCTAAATGAACTTGCAGTTCTTTATATGGACGTTAAGATGAATGACGAAGCAGAAAAATACCTACAACAAGCTCTTGAGGTTGAAAGAAGAGCTGGAAGGAAAGAAAAACTTGCTGAAATTCTTTACAATGCCGGCGTTTTCTATACCAGAGCGGAGAAATTCGAAATGGCCGAAAGATTCTACAAAGAGTGTGAGGAAATTCTCATAAAGCTTTCAGAGCAGGATAGAGGCTTTATTCCTCAGCTTGGAACTTTATTCAACGACATGGGTGTTCTTTATAGAAAATTGAGTAAGTTCGAGAAGTCGGAAGAATACCACAGGGAAGCCCTAACGATATTTGATGCTCTCTCAAATGAAGACGAAAAGTGGCTGAAGTACGTAGCAGACACTTACAATCACATGGGCGCGCTCTGTAGTGATATTATGAGGTTTGATGAAGCTTCAAAGTACTACAGTGTAGCTAGGAAACTTTACGACGAGATAGAAAAGAAGTATAAGAAAGCCGGAAGTGTCAAGGATAATTTTTATTAGTTTTATCTTTGTAAAATGTCCAACTACGTAGTCTTAGCAATTTTAGCTCTCAACCTGGTAACGAATGCCGTACCCCTGGGAATATTATCCCCTATTCTTACTTCTCCTCGTAGTTTTCCACAATAATCTTCCTA
>QMZF01000041.1 GCA_003663055.1 Archaeoglobales archaeon
ATATAATTATACTTGCAATTATATTGCAGGCAGATAAAAATTAAATACCTGCAAGGTGATAATCATGTGATTATTTCAACAATAATGAGGGAGTGGTATGAGGAGGAACGATGCCGTTAGGGTTGTGATGCTGTTGATGTTGCTACTGCAGTTTTTAGTGAGCGTTTCGGGAGTGCAGGGTGCGACAATTTACGTAAACTCCACGGGGTGGTGGTTGGAGGGGAATTCTTTTAACTCAACCAATACACCGATTCAGGAGGCGGTGGATAACTCGTCTGTTCTCGGTGCAAATGTGATAAAAATCGATGTTGGGCTTTACAATGAGACTGTAAATGTAACACAAATACCCCAATGGCTCCTAATCACAAATAACGGAACAGGCATGCCACACATAAACGGCATGTTTTCAGACTACGTGTTCAATGTATCTGCTAGCAATGTTACAATCCAAGGCTTAGAGCTAATTAATGCAACCTATGGTGTGTACACACCTATTCCCGTTGTTAACCTGACCGTAAGAGACTGCAGCTTTACCATAAACCTAGACTACGGCATTTATCTCGATGGTTGTGTGAATTGTACGTTAGATAACAACACCATATCAAATTTCCAGCAGTATGGAATATACCTGAATAACTCAACAAATTGCCAGATTTCAACCAACACGATCAGCAGTCAAACTGGATGGGGAATATATCTTAATGCAAGCAGTAACAATCAAATTTATACCAACGGACTTCTCTGTAGTGGGGGCCTATATCTCAATTCGAGCTACAACAACTGGATTTTCGACAACTACTTCGCAAACAGCCAGTGCAACGCGTATGATAACTGTCAGAACCACTGGAACTTAACGTTACCAAGGCAAGGGCCCAACATACTTGGCGGTAGCCTAGTGGGCGGCAACTTCTGGAGCGACTATGCGGGAGATGACTTTGATGGAGACGGAATAGCAGATCACCCTATTCCCTACAACTGCAGCGGGAATATAACGTATGGTGGCGATTACATGCCCTTGCTCGCTTTGTACTTCGTTGAACCCACTCCCCAAAGCTGGAATGCTACAAACGCGAATGTTACGATAAACGTCACATACGTTATTTCAAATCCGCGTGATATCTGGCTTAACTTCAATAATACCCTTATTAATATAACCTCAACGTTAAATCAGACTATTGATACCAGCCAGTATCCTGAAGGGGTCTACTGGTATTACGCAAACATGACTGACAGAAGAGGTATGATGTACTGGACCGCTACAAGGTATCTAATAGTCGATAGAACACCACCTGTTTTTGACTTTTTCGTAACTCCAGATCCAGATTCTTCAGTTTACGGATATGTGAAAATTAAAGTTGCCTTCCATGAGGAAGAGGGTTCGGGGATTGCAAATGTAACCTTCTACTACAGTAATACCTCCTCAAGCAATGTTCTAATAGGTACATCCACCTCTCCCGAAACTGGAAAGCTGCAAGAAGGAAGGTGGTACAGCGGAATTTGGAGTATAACATGGGATACGACAAGCTTGGCAGACGGTCCCTATACTTTGATAGCAAGAGCATATGACAACGCCGGAAATTGGGTTCAGAGTCAGATAAATGTTACTTTAGATAATGATAGACTCGTGCTTTCAGCCAGTAGCGACACCACACCAACCTATGCGAATCAGCGTGTATATTTCTACGCTAACTACACCCACGCTGGCAATGCGATAACTCCTGCAAACGGCGGAACGTGCACGATTCAGATAAACTACAGAAGCTGGAACGGTTCTATCACAGTTTCTACATCCGGACAGATGACCTACAACTCCTCCTCTGGGTTATACGAGTTCAACGTTCCTGGCTACTCAGACTGGGGGGTTATAAAATACACCATCCAAGCCAACAACACTGCAGGCTTCGAGAATATAACCAAGACATCCAAGACTTGGATAATATTCTACCGCAGCAGGAGCGGTTACGTTTACGACTTCAACAATCCGGGAGTCGGACTGGCAAACGTAACGATAAGGGTTGTTGAAGATGTACCAGGTGGCACGGGTAACCCGTGGACTTACACAACAACAACGAATGAGTCGGGATACTATGAGATAGTCTTCAACGATACAACTGATCCTCTTGGCTCTTGCTATCTAATAACCGCCTATAACGAGTATGGCAACCTTTCAACGCCAGCGATACCTTCCTTACCCGGCCCAATGCCCAACGAGCCGAACGAAACTGTAAACATGTACCTCGTTCCCGCAGCCAATTTAACACTCCACGCCTATAATTCTGCCGGAGCAACGACATTCGACGCAATGATATTCGACAGAATTACAAAAGCACCGATAAGAATTCTCAACAAAATAGGGCCGGCAAACTACTCAATATACCTGCCGCTTAACAGAACATACGATATAATTATATGGAAGGAACCAACACCCGGTGTATTTCCTCCAGACGGTTGCCCACCAATAAGCTATAACTGGACTCCAACTACTGCTGGCGAGTTGCGTTACATTGATGCCAACCTTACAGTTAGCAAGGTAACCGTAGAGGGCTACATGAGTGGACTTACAGGAGGCGTATATACCAACGTAACAGCCTACATGACAATCGGAAGTTTTACACCCCTCGACTTCGATGCAGGATTTAGCTCTTATGTGGATTCCAGCACTGGCTACTACAACATCACACTGCCCGGAACACAGGATGGCATAAAATACATCATAATGGGCTACGGTCGCAATGCATCGGGCTACTACATGGGCATTAAAGAGGTTACAGTTCAAACCACAAACCTACAAAACCAGAACATAACACTCCTACCCCTTGCCGGAGAATTCAGGCAAGGGAGCATACCAACGAACAAAACGAGGTTCTACTTCTACGACGATAGTGGAAATAACGTTAGCGGTGCTTTCGCAATACTCAACGTAGCGTTTGGAGATAATAACTGGGTTTACGTCATATCGTCGAGGGTGAACAATACAATAGACGTGCCATTGCTCAAGGGGAGCAGCGTTGTAGCACAATTTATGACTCCGCAATCGGCTCCGAGGCAGTACAAGTACAACGCCAGCTACATCAACAGCAACGCAAACATAAACGTGATACTTCCAAAGTTTGAGCTGAAAGATCCCGATACGGGCAACATCCTGCAGAACGCTAGACTGAAGTTCTTAAGGAGCAGCTCTGAATGCAACGGGCCTTACCCGCCAGATAGCTGTGTGATTGCAGAAGTTACGGACATAACCACCTTCAACCCAATAAAGATACTAATGGGAGGAAAACTCAACATACGCATCGAACAGCCAAATGGACTCGTTGTTGAATTTATAAATGTGGATTTAATCGCTTCTGGCCCGCCAGATGCGCAATTCTCGCCAAACGCAATCGAACAGGAAACTACCAACGTCCTTGCGCAGATATGGAAGATAGGCTCATTTGCTCCTGAAATCTACGACTACGTGCTGATAGGTGTGCCTTACAACGATTCTGAGGTTAATGAATCCCAGCCAGCGAAGGTACACTTTAGATACCTATACGATGACAACTTCAACGTGATATGGGACTCCCAAGTTAACAGTTACGCCGATGCCGTTAACCTCGGTTATGGCGACTATAACCCAGCATATCTCAACGGAACCGGCCTGACTTGCAGCGACACGATGCCATCGAGCTTCTCACCGAATGGAACAGGTTACAGAGATAAAGTAAACAACACGATATGGTTCACAATTCCACACTTCTCCGGCGGAGCACCGATGATTGAGCAGGCAAAGGCTGAGGCTGGAGGCACTACTGGTACCAGTCCTACTGGTGGAACTAGTGGAGGTACTACCGGCGGAACTGGTGGAGGAGGCGGAGGAGGTGCCATTGTAGTATCGCCACCTCTCGAAGCCACAGCAGAGATGATGACTTCTGAGAGCAAAGTGTTTGAAGCAGGCAAAGAAGTAAAGCTGAGCATATCCGGCGAGCTTGCAGAATCCACGCACATCCTTGAAGTCTCTGCCGTTGTCGATGAAACGATGACCCTCACATTCACGCTGTCAAAGGCAAAGCTGCCTAGAGATGTTAGTCCGCCAAAAGGAAAGGTGTACAGCACGTTTGAAATCGTCTTCACAAAGTATGGAACAACGCAGAAGGTTGAACCGAGAGGTTCCATCAAGTTTAGGGTTTCCAAAGCCTGGGCTGAACAGGAAGGGGTTTCTCCATCCCAGATAGTCCTTGCAAAATATGCCAACGGATGGGTTGAAGTTGAAACGAAGTTTGAAGGCGAGGATTCGGAGTACTACTACTTCAGAGCAAATCTCGACAGCTTCAGCCTATTTGCAATAGTCGCCAAGACAGAGGCTGTGAAGACTCCAACTAAGGAGACTCCTACTGCCATAACTCCAACACCAACAGTTGTGAAAACTGTAGAGACTACGACTCCCCAGGAAATCGAAACAACTAAGGGTATACCTGGATTTGAAGCAGTTATAGCTCTTGCAGTAGTGGCAATGGCAGCACTGGTTGCTAGGAAATTATAATTTAACTTATTTTTTATTTAATCTTTTTCATTAAAAACATGAAGTAGCCGGGTCTTACTTCATACTTTCCTATGGCAGAGTAGCCTTTCTCTTCAACCGCTTTTTCCTCTCTATCCGACGTAACAACGTAATCATAGCCGGAAAGCCAAACAGTGCTATACGGAATTTTGTAATGCCTAAGATACCAAGGCAAAGGCCAGTAATCATTTTCTGGCTCGTAAATAATAATTTTTTCTCCGGCATTAAACTTCTCCTCTACGACTTTAGCAAGTTCAACAGCTGTAGGTTGTGCTTGTATGTAGATCAGGTCTTCATTTGTTGCATCGTTATAGTTGATGTACGTGACGTAAAACGCTACAACAAGGGTTGCTATCGCTGCAATAACCGTTGCAACTCTAGCGCTTTTTGTGTTTCTAGCATATATCGAGCCGAGAAGGGCAAGAGGGGTAACAAGATGTACTATTAACCAAGGAACTTTATGAGCAAAGACATGATAAGCCAAAAGAGCTGTTACAGCCCAATAAGCTGCGAATAGCTCAAACTTCGTAGCTTTTTTCTCTTTCAGTCTCTTAACAAAGAAGTAGAAGCCAGCAACGGCCAAACCAACGAACATGAACTCGTATTCCAATAGAATTTTAGCGTAATAGCCAGGGTGTTTGTAATGATCCCTCTGTTCGTGCTTTTCAAGCCAGTGTTCCACAGCTCCAACGGTTCCCCTTTCAAGTCCGCTGAAGTCTGAAAATGCTGAAGTGTAAAAGAACGAGAACACGAGAACGAAAATTGCAAGGCAAAGTACTGTCATTCTAATTTTTTTCAAATTCCATTTCAGGAGCTTCCTTATAACGTACCTCCAGCCTTCAGTGTAAATACCGTAGAACAAAGCAAAGGACAGAAGTGTTGCGAGATATATGTAAGCGTTCTCCTTTGAACATACCATTACAACAAGAAAGAGTGTTGATGCATACACAAAACGCTCTTTTGAAGTTTCCGAATACCTGAAGTAAGCGTAAATAGCAGCTATAAACGATCCGATAAGAATTATATCGTTTCTCATGTACCGAGAGTAGTACAGTATGGCAGGAGAAAAAAGCAAGCAAAACACAAAGAGGTAAACATTACTTCCGAGCCAACGCCTGTAAAAGCACGCAAACAAGACTCCAATGAGGCTAAAAATGACAGGCGTCAATCTGGCAATAAATTCAGAGTCGCCAAAAAGAAAGAAGAGAAGGGCGGAAGCGTAGTAAAGGAAAGGACCATGAAACGCCGGATCATAAGTATAAACATCTTTTGTTAAGAGCTGATATGCAATCCAAGCGTGAACACTCTCATCGTGATCCATTGGACGAACGTCGAGAGCCACGAGCCTCGTTACAAGGCATATCAACAGAATCACAACCACTGCCCTTCGATCCATTGGTAGGCGTTTGGCAAGAGTAACAAAAATGTTGTGATTGGGTCAGCGTCTTAAAATTAACTTCCTTGTCGTAACTGTGTTATTATTCATCTATTTGGTTCATACGAGAACGTGCCTCAGTATAGTTTATATTCAGATTTCTCCAAACTTAGCAAGATGGAGGAAAAACCAGAAATAGAACGGACCATACCCCAGAAACTCTTAAAGGACTTAAAGGGCTACCAGATTGTAGGTAGCCATTCCGCTGTCAAGCTCTGCTTGTGGTTGAAAAAGTCCATGAAAGACTTAGGAGTTTGCTACAAGCAGAAGTTCTACGGAATTAGCAGTCATCGATGCCTTCAAATGACCCCAGCCTTGCTCTGCAACCAGAACTGCATATACTGCTGGCGCCCCCGCGAGTTGCTACCAGGAGTTAAAGGATGGGATCCGCCAGAGTTCATAGCAGAGGAAAGCATTAAGGCGCAACACCGCCTGCTCAGCGGGTTCGGTGGTATAAAAGTCAATGAGAGGAAGCTGAGAGAAGCATACGAACCCAATCAGGTTGCGATAAGTCTGATCGGCGAGCCTACCTTGTATCCTTACCTCGACGGATTGGTGGAAGAATACAAGGCAAGGGGGATGACTACCTTTGTTGTAACTAACGGAACGAATCCTGCAGTAATTGAGAAAATCGAGCCATACCAGCTTTACATCAGTCTGACCGCTTACAGTGAAGAAAGCCACATGGCTTTAAACAGACCGGCAAAGAGCTTCTGGGACAGAATAATGCAGTCGCTCAAGATCATGGCCGAAAAAGATGGTAGAAGGGTTATCAGGCTTACACTCATCAAAGGTTACAACATGGATCCAGAAAAATTCGTGCCCTTCATAGACAGGGCAAGCCCAGACTTTATAGAAGCAAAGGCTTACATGCACCTAGGCTACTCTCGCCTTAGACTTCCAAGAACTGCAATGCCTGAACACAGCGACGTAAAAGCGTTTGCCGAAAAACTGGCAAAATTAACCGGTTATGAAGTAAAAGACGAATCGGAGATTAGCAGGGTGGTTTTGCTTGCAAGGTGAGGAATTCTTAAACGAGATAAGAAAAAAGCTGGAAGAACTAGAAGAAGCGAGAGAAGAACTGATTAAACTTTCAAGAGAGCTGAGAATAAATTCAACGAGGGCCATTGCTGCCGTTCATGCCGGAAATTTTGAGGAGGCAAAGAGAAAACTAAAAGCTGCAATTGACTTGCTTGAGAAGGTTAAGGCGTACAAGAAATACCCGGAAATATACGGGATAGCTAACGACGCCATGCAGGAACTTGCTGAAGCTCTATCCTTCTTCAGCCTTATATCTGGGCAGGACATCCCCAAT
>QMZF01000042.1 GCA_003663055.1 Archaeoglobales archaeon
GCTCGTTTACGGAGAGCTGGAAATTGGTGAAGCGTCGCCAGTGCCACTTATAAGGGAAGTAAAAAAGAGAGCGGGAAAGACTGCTATTTTCGATTGCCCGCCTGGCGTTTCATGCCCGATGGTCGAAAGTGTAAGGGATGCAGACTTCGTTGTTCTTGTTGCAGAACCTACACCCTTCAGCCTTCATGATTTAAAACTTGCAGTTGAAGTAGTAAAAGAGCTTGAAAGACCATTTGGAGTTGTAATAAACAAGTATGGGCTTTCCTTTGACATCGAAGGTTTCTGTGAAAAAGAGGGAATACCTGTAATCTCCAAGATTCCCTTTAGCCCCGACATAGCCTCGGCGTATTCGAGGGGTGAACTACTCTTTGCTTACAAAGATACATTTGTAGATATTTACGATAGGCTGGTGGAATTATGAGGCAGATAACGGTGATAAGTGGCAAAGGTGGAACGGGGAAGACAACCATTACCGCAATGTTCGCAGCCCTTGCTGGCGATGTGGTTATAGCCGACTGCGATGTGGATGCCCCAAACCTCCACATACTGCTGAAACCGAGGGTTTTGAGGGAGGAGCCCTTTGTTGGCAGCAAAAAAGCCTTTATAACCGACGCCTGCACGGCCTGTGGACTTTGCTACGAACTTTGCAGGTTCAACGCCATAATTCCTGGAGAAGTTTACTCCGTTGATGATGTCAGATGCGAAGGCTGCGCTCTCTGCTTCAATGCCTGCCCGGAAAAGGCTATTGAAATGCGAACTGTGCAATCGGGTAGAATATTCTTGTCAGAGACTGACTACGGCCCAATGGTTCACGCTTTACTTAATCCTGGAGAAGAGAACAGCGGTATGCTCGTGTCTGAAGTTAGGGAAAGAGCAAAGCATGTGGCTGAAGAGAGAAAAGCAAGGTTAGTGCTGCTTGATGCTGCAGCTGGCATTGGCTGTCCAGTAATTGCATCGCTTGCAAACGCAGATCTTGCGGTGGTTGTTGCTGAGCCAACGCTTTCGGGGATTTCGGACATGGAACGCGTAATAAGGCTTGCCGAGCACTTCAGAATTGGCTGCGTTGTTATCATAAATAAGTACGATTTAAATCCAGATATGGCTGTGAGGATAGAGGAAGTCTGCAGGGAAATGAACGTCGAAGTATTGGGTAAAGTTCCCTACGACGCTTCAATTCCTGAACAGCTGTCTAAACTTAGTTTTCCCTTTGAAGGAAAGGCAGCCAGGGCTATTGAAGCCGTCTGGAACTCATTGAGGTGATTGTATGCAGAAGGGAGATAAAAAGGAAGAGAAGCTAGAAATTGAGGAGCAGATAAAAAGGAAAATGGCACGTATAAAGAGGAGAATAGCAGTGATGAGCGGAAAGGGAGGCGTTGGAAAGTCGACAGTAACAGCCTTGCTTGCCGTTCACTTCGCTAGGCAGGGTAAGCTCGTTGGTGTGCTTGATGCCGACTTTCTCGGGCCAAGCATACCCAAGCTCTTTGGAATCGAAAGAAAAAAGCCTCTTTCCGGCATAGACGGGCTTGAACCCGTTTTAACACCCAAGTATGCAATTAGAGTGATGTCCCTTCAGTTCATGACACCCGAAGGTATAGCGGTAATATGGAGGGGGCCCATGATTTCGAAGGTTCTTGAGGACTTCATCGCCCACACTTCTTGGGGCAACCTTGACTACCTCATCGTAGACATGCCACCTGGAACTGGCGACGCTCCAATTACGGTTTTGCAAGACATTCCGCTCGATGGCGTGATTATGGTCGCAACACCCCACGACCTAGCTGCAAATATAGTGGAAAGGGCAATAAACATGGCCAGATCTATGAATACCGATGTCATCGGTATAGTGGAGAACATGAGCTACTACCGCTGTCCCGAGTGTGGCAGAATTGCTCGCTTCGGCAAAAGCACAGCTTTGCTTGCTAAGAAGTATGGACTTAAAATCCTTGCAAGCATACCTCTTGAAGAGAGCCTCGCGCACTACTGTGATGCGGGGATAGTAGAAGAGTACAAAACCGATTACTTTGAGGGAGTAGAATTCTAGTAAGTTTTTGAAGGATAAAAAAGGATTGTAAAGCTTTATAAAGTTTTAGGGCTCTTTTCAATATTTTTTGAAAAACTTGTAGAAAAGTATGCTTATATTTTCCGATGAGAACTTACTGTTGAGGTGATGCGAGATGCGGGCTGTAGTTGTAGCGTTGGTGTTTGCAGCGTTGTGCCTTGCCGTGGGAACAGCGATGGCACAGAATATGCAGCTACAAGTTGGCACAGATACGCATGAAGAACACAGCAACACCAACGTTAAAACCGAAACAGAACTGGAAGTTGGTGAAACTACTACGCTAGAACAAACGCAGGCAGAAACGACTGCAGGAACTGCGGGAACACAAACAGTTAAAATAATTAAGGAACAGGTAGGAGAGCAAAATGCCGGGCAACAGCTTAAAGTGACGGAAAAAGTGCGCGAAAGATTACATAAGCATGCAGCTAAGATCGAAGAGGGATACGCTAAAGCCAAGCAAAAATACAAGATTTTGAGGGAAAAGTACATGAAACTCAAGCAGGAAGGCAAGTTTGACTTCGGTCATGCGAAGAAGTACTGTTTCGCAGCCGGGATATACATCGAAAAGTGGTTTGACAGAATAGAGACACTCATACTAAACTCGAAGATGGACAACGAGACGAAAGAGGCTATGCTTGCAAGGATAGAGGAGGAAAGAGCAATCTTCGAAGAAAAGCTCCAGGCTGTCAACGAATCGGAAACACCCGAAGAGCTGAGAGAGGCCGTTAAAGAGCTCAAGGAAGAGTGGAAGAACGTTAGGATACTCGTAAAGGCAGCAGTAATGCAGGTGGTTATAGTCAAGATTGAGAACGTAATAGAGAAGGCAGAAGACCTCCAGTTAAAGCTCGAAGAACGTGTCAACGAAGTTGGCAGTGACGAGCTTGCTGCAATACTGGAAGACTACGAAGCAAAGCTTGAGGACGCTAAGGATAAACTTGAAGAAGCTAAGGACATATTGACCACTGCAGAGACTCGAGAAGACGTTAACGAAGCTCAGAAGCTGATAAGAGATGCAGTTAGCTTGCTAAGAGATGCATTCAAGGACGTGAGAGAGATTGTTAAGGGGCTCAGAGAGGAGAGGAAGGGCAAGGTCTTCTTTGGCAACCAGACAGGCGAGCTGTTTGCCAGAGGGAACGGAACAGCAAAATTCGAGGGCAAGGGAATAGTGGTCGTTAGAGGCAACGGAACTCTTATCGTCGAGCCTGACACCGCAATAGTTACACTCGTTGGCTTTGGCAGCAAGAGTGTTGAAAACGGTGTTGCAAAGGTGAGTGGGGAAGGCAGGGCTGTGATCAGAGGTGAGAACATCAAGGTTACGATCGAGGGAGAGAACCTCAGACTCTTCATCAAAGGCTCAGGATCAGTCTACCTTGAGGGTGAAGGTAGCTACAAAGCCAAGAAACTACCAAAGTACAAGATGACAGAAGAAGTCTACGAAGGCAGCGTTGAAGTGGAAATTGGAGGTGAGCAGTGATGAGAAAACTGGCTGTAGTTCTTGTTCTCATCGCTGCACTCCTCCTACTTGGATGTGCCGAGCAAGTAACAACTCCGACACCGACTCAAACACCAACGATTCAAGAAACACCCACCGAGGAAGAGAAGGAAGTCAAACTGATAGAAGAGAACATAAGTGAGGTGGAGAACATACTCAATGACTTGATTGAACTAGATAACATAAATTTTGAAGTATAATTTTTTTAAAATTTTTCAAAAAATTACCCTTTCGCTACACCGAGTGGAAGGAGTTTTGCAACAAGCCTCGAAAGGCCAGCTTTATGTACAACATCAACAACGTCATCGCTGCGTTTGTACGCTTCTGGCGCCTCCTCAGCAAGCAAAGCGCCTTGTGTGGCTCTTACGTATATCCCCCTCTTTTCAAGGTTCGACTTCACAGCTGAACCCCTCAATCTCCTCTTTGCCTCAGCTCTGCTCATAACTCTGCCACTTCCATGGCACGTTGAGCCAAAACTCTCCTCCATTGCCTTCTCCGTTCCTATGAGCACGTAGCTTGGCGTTCCCATACTGCCGGGGATTAGAACGGGCTGACCCATATCGCGGTAGTGTTCGGGTACTTCCTTGCATCCCGGCCCAAAGGCTCTTGTAGCACCTTTTCTGTGCACGCAAACCCTCCTCTTTTTGCCGTTTACTCTATGCTCCTCGAACTTGGCTATGTTGTGCGCCACGTCGTAAACGAGTCTCATCTCCAAGTCATCTTCGCTCATGTTGAATATCTTTTCAAAGGTCTCGCGAACCCAGTGGGTAATTATCTGCCTGTTGCACCATGCATAGTTTGCGCTTGCGGCCATTCCAGCAAAGTAGTCCTGCCCCTCTCTGCTTTTAATCGGGGCGCATGCGAGCTGTCTGTCGGGCAGCTTTATTCCGTACTTCTTCACTGCTCTGTCAAGAACTTCGAGGAAGTCTGTGCAAACCTGATGTCCAAGTCCTCGACTACCGCAGTGGATCATAACCGTAACCATGCCTTCTTCGAGCCCCATTACCTTTGCAGCCTCCTCATCGTAAATTTCATCCACGTACTGCACTTCGAGGAAGTGGTTTCCACTTCCCAATGTACCGAGTTGCGGTCTTCCGCGACTTCTTGCCTTCTTACTTACCACTTCCGGTTTTCCTCCATCCAAGCAACCGTACTCCTCGCAGTTTTCTAAATCTTCCTTCCAGCCATAGCCGTTTTCAATGGCCCATTTAGCACCGACAACAAAGATCTCGTCAAGCTCTTTGTCACTTACTCTGAGTCTTCCTTCGCTGCCAACACCAGATGGGACAGCAACGAAGAGCTCATCTATCAGTTGCTTTATCTTCGGCTTAACTTCATCAACCCTCAGATTGCTCCTTAAGAGTCTGACTCCGCAGTTTATATCGAATCCAACTCCACCGGGCGAAACCACGCCTTCCTCGATGTCAAAGGCAGCAACGCCACCAATCGGAAATCCATAACCGACATGGACATCTGGCATTACAAGTGAGGCTTTCTGAATACCGGGCATTGTGGCAACGTTTGCAGCCTGCTCTACGGCATCTTTTTCTAGCATTTGCATGAGCTTCCTGTTTATGTAGAAGTACGCGGAAACTCTCATGCCCGGTTTGTAACCTTTCGGCAATTCCCACTTGCAATCTGTAATCTTTTTAAGAACACCTTCCATTCCCATAGTCTCACCTCGCTACGAGAACTCTCCCAAAACCAACGAGTCCACCCTTCTCCATTATCTGAAGGAGGAACTCTGGCAGCGGATTAATAGGATACTCCTCTCCTTTCGTTCTATTTATAACAACATTCCTCCCGTAATCGATCTCCAGTTCATCGCCGTCTTCAATTCTATCAGCGTTGCTGCATTCAATTGCCTTTAGACCTATGTTTATTGCGTTTCTGAAGAAAATCCTTGCGTAAGATTTTGCTATAACCGCTTCAATTCCTGTCGCTTTTAGAGCAAGAGGGGCGTGCTCTCTGCTACTCCCACATCCAAAGTTCTCGCCTGCTACAACAAAATCTCCCGGTTTGACCTCTCTTGCGAACTCTGGCCTTATGTTCTCGAAAACGTGTTTTGCGAGCTCAATGGGATCGTTGATCACAAGGTACTTTCCCTGGATTATGACATCCGTATCGATATCATCGTCAAACTTCCAAGCTCTGCCCATGGTTCAGCCTTCTCAAATGGCTTTAAGAAGTTAACTGATGTATTCTTTTTTATCCTCAAATCACGTGGCTTGGACTGAGCAGGGTGATAACGGTGAGGGTGACTACTCCTGCTAGAACTAGCTTAAAGCCAGCAATTAGAATGTTAATTCCTGCAATTCTTCCCATCACCACTCCGATTGCAAAGAGTTGTATGAAACCTACAAGAAGCGCAATCGGGAAAGCTACATCCATCGGTAGGAGCAGATAGACGAGTAGCGGTAAGCATGCTCCGATTACGGGTGAAATTGCATGCACGAGTGACGAGACGTATACAGCAAAACTATGCGCTCTACTGACTATTCCTCCCACATCTCTAAGCATCGCCTTTGCCTTAGCCCTTTTCGCTGCCTGGTGTTCGATCTCCTCCGCTTCATATGCCCCCCATCCACTTGATATGCCAAGGGCTATGGCTGTGGCGACGCCAGCGGAAATTATAATCTCCGGTGTGGCCTTTCCGCTTAGGTGGGCACCTAATATAAGCCCCTGAATCGTTAAAACTCCGTCAAAGTAGCCTATAATGAAGTAACGCCTCGAAGTTGGAATTAAATTTGTGATCTCGCAGTAAAGCTTGTAAAGCTCTATCTTCTTTTTGGTCTTTTTTCTAACTCCTTCAAACACGAAGAAGGTTTGCTGTTTTCGGAATAAAACCATTCCGAAGTTTTTTATTGTGCAAAGGTGAAGAAAGCACATGCGCATGTATAACACCCTTACAAAAAGGGAAGAAGAATTAAAACTTGGAAAAACCGTTAGAGTTTACGTTTGTGGCATAACAGCTTACGACTATTCCCACATAGGACATGCGAGGAGTGCTGTAATTTTCGATACTTTGAGAAGGTACCTCGAATGGAAAGGGCATGAAGTCGTTTACGTTCAGAATTTCACCGACGTTGACGATAAGATAGTCAGGAGAGCTGTAGCTGAGGAAAAAACACAAAAAGAGATCGCAGAGAAGTTCATAGCTGAGTACTTCAGGGATATGGAGGCGTTGAACGTTAAGAGAGCAACGTATCATCCGAAGGTTACGGAACACATTCCTGACATTATAAACGCTGTTAAGAAGTTGGTGGAGAAAGGTTTCGCTTATGAAGTTGGTGAGAAAAATAAAGATGTTTACTTTCACGTTCCTTCCTTCCCCCACTACGGTGAACTTTCAGGCATGAGTCTTGACGAGCTTAACAGACATCGGATAGAGCCCGATGAAAGAAAAAGGGATGTTAAAGATTTTGCTCTCTGGAAAGCGGCAAAGGATGAGGACATCAAAGCTAAGGCGGTATTTGAATCCCCCTGGGGGCTTGGAAGACCTGGCTGGCATATAGAGTGTTCCGTGATGGCTGCAAGGTATCTAGGCGTCCCGTTCGATATCCATGGTGGAGGCAAGGACCTGATATTTCCGCACCACGAAAATGAGAGGGCGCAGAGCTACGCCTTGTATGGAGTCGAACCCGTTCGCTATTGGA
>QMZF01000043.1 GCA_003663055.1 Archaeoglobales archaeon
ACGGTGTACGTGTACAATAATACCAACAATGCCAGCAAGGTTGAAGTCTACAACGTCACACTCACCCATTCTCCAATCGGTAACTCAGGTTTCATGGGTGTTGAAGTCAGTGAATACATCTCCGGGGTTCAGCTGGGCTACTCAGAAGTACTACTGTCCATGCTCAAAAACGTACCTTCGAAACTCACAACGGTTCAGGGATGGCTCTTCGTTTTAGTGATGCCCCTTTTCATTTTTGGAGGTTTCAGCGGAGAACTAAAGAACCTTTTCGAGCCAGAAATTTTTGGAGAAAACCTATTCTACGTACTGAACACCCTATATTGGGTGGGGTGGATTAACTTCTACGTTGGTCTGTTCAACTGCCTACCGGCGATTCCACTGGATGGCGGTAGGGTATTTCATGAGGCTTTTACAGCAGTTCTCAGTAGAAGGTTTGGAGAGAAAGGAGAGGAAGTTTCCAAGAAGGTCGTGAGATACCTAGCCTACATAATTTTCGCTTCGATGTTCCTCTCTTTCGTAATACCCAACTTGTCGAAGCTATAAGCATGAAGTGCAGAAGGTGTGGAAGAAAGGCGATTGAAAAGCTGAAAGCTTACGGCATAGCCCTTTGCAGCGAATGCTATATTGGATTTTATGAGGAACTTGTCGAGAGGAGTATTAGGAGGTTCAGAGTTATCAAAAGGGGTGAGAGAGTCCTTGCATGTATTTCCGGAGGAAAGGATAGCTCAGCCATGCTTGGAGTTCTCGTTGCACTTTCTGAAAGGCTCGGGTTTGAGGTTGAAGCGCTGCACATAGACCTCGGAATAAAGGGATATTCCGACAAATCTCGTGAAATAAGCAAGAAACTTTGCGAGATGCTCGGAGTTGAGATGAATCTAGTCAGCCTAGAAGAGTTTGGATTTACGATAGACGGCGTTGAAAGAAGGAAGGTCTGCTCTGCTTGCGGAACGGTAAAGCGGTACCTTATGAACAGATACGCAAGGTTGAATGGATTCAGCGTTATAGCTACAGGCCATACATCAGAAGATGTAATAACTTTCTTTTTCAAGAATTGGCTATCCGGTAATTTCTCATGGAGTGAAAAGTTCCTTCCACGAACCGAAAGTTTTGATGAGAAAATTGTAACGAGAATACGACCTCTCTACGATAGAAGTGAGAAAGAAAACATGCTCTACGTTCTTTGCAGAAAATTGCCATTCTTGGCAGAATCCTGCCCTTACGCCCCGCAAGATGAATGGAAGGAAATTGTCTACTACATAGAGGGCAGGAAGCCAGGATTTAAAAGAAATTTCGTGCTTAACCTAGCAAAATACTTGTTGGAGAGAGAGGAAAAGAGAAAAGAAAGCTACGGATATTGCAAGTTATGCGGGGAGGTAACTACCTCAGATGTTTGCGCGTTCTGTAAACTCGTAGAAAAGTATAAAAAATAATATAAAATTTGCCATCTCCGTACTTTCCTTTCTGCTCTCCTCTGCCCTTCACTTCTGTTACCGTCATTGCTACGATGCCTTTCTCTTCGAGTGCTTTCTTTACTCGTTCGAGTCTTTCTGAGCGGATTATCGCTTCGACTTTTTCATGCTATCACTCGCCGTGCTGGGAGATGTCTAAGCCGATGTACTCTTCTTCTTCGCTAACGAGGCCTATGGTTGCGTCTACTAGCTTTGCGAGGATGAAGGTTACTGCGAAGCAGCCATGCCACGTCTGCTCTCCATAGCCAGCCTGAAAATTTAAAACTTTTTAACAATTTAGCCTTAAAAATTCATAATTTTTCACAAAATCTCAAAGAATACTAAAAATAATTCAGTAGAAGAGCTTTTAAACTCCCGACAGAGTTGCACCTATGCGTGGTTTTTTCATTGGCCGGTTCCAGCCCTACCACTTCGGCCACCACGAAGTAATCAGAAGAATTCTCGAAGAGGTTGATGAACTTATAATAGGTATTGGGAGTGCCCAAGAGAGCCATACGCTCGAAAACCCTTTTACAGCCGGAGAAAGGATTTTAATGATATCAAAGGCTATTGAGGAGCTCAACACGGGAAAGAGAATTTACATAGTTCCTCTTGAGGACATCTACCGCAACTCCTTATGGGTTTCCCACGTTCGCTCGATGGTTCCTCCCTTCGAGGTTGTTTACTCTAACAACCCCCTTGTAATAAGGCTGTTTAGGGAAGCGGGCTTTAAAGTTATAAGCACGAAACTCTACAGACGATTCGAGTATCAGGGAACGGAGATTAGGAAGAGAATGCTCAACGGAGAGGACTGGGAAAGTCTTGTCCCGAGAGCTGTTGCAGAGGTTATTAAAGAAATAGACGGCATAGGAAGAATAAGGGAAATCGCCAATAGAGATGCATGAGCAATTCTCCGTACGTTGGGTGTACTTCGTGAACGTTTTTTTACAGAATGAGGTAGTTCTGGCTGTGAAATTCTCAAATAAGCCTGTAAACGAAGTAATACGTTCAAAACCTGCAGAAAAGTTGAAAAAAGAGCTAGAGCTGTACTTTTCTGGAGAAGCCGTGGATTTCTCGTCTTACAAAATTAAAGTTCAAGGATTTACGGCTGAAGTTCTCGAAGAAGTAAAAAAGATTCCGTATGGAACCGTAACTACCTACGGTGAACTTGCAAAAAAGCTCTCAACGAGTCCAAGAGCTGTTGGGCAAGCACTCAAGAGAAACCCCGCCCCAGTGATAATCCCCTGCCACAGAGTTGTTTCCAAAAATGGAATAGGAGGCTACAGCAGCGGAGAAGATATAAAAAGATTGCTCCTCGAGCTTGAAGGGCTTAAACTGCCCTGATCTCTGTCACTTCCAAGCCATTAACACCTATTACCAACGTTTTCCTGTGTTTTTCAACAAAAATTGGAGAAAAACTATTTTCAACGCTTGTTTTCCACTTTCCACCACTATAAATCTTAAAAATGTACTTATCCCCAACAACCTTAGCTCTAATAAGCTTAAATGAGCTACAGAATGGACAGTAATTTCCCTTCATTATCTTTAGATAGTCACAGTCCTTTACACTAGTGTATAATCCCTCATCTTTTAAGTAATTGTAAAGGGTCTCCCCAGAGTAGTACGCGTCTATACTTCCCTTAACAGCCTCAACTTTACCATAAATTGTAATCCCATTAAAATAAGCCCAGCACACATCGTTGAGCACTTTTATTTTGATCCCCCTGTACGTTTCCTCTTTAGAGAATGGCGGATCTATTTTCTTAGCTATAAGCCACACGTAATCTGAGCCTACCCTGAGAATCGCGAACTGAGTGTCTAATCCATATTCTGACATCACATAGGCTCTGATGTCATCAGTTGAGGGGTTAAAATACGTAAATTCTACGGCTTTACTATCGGCAAGGGAGAGAAAATCGTCAAACGAAGGGTTATACTCCATACATTCCGTTTGAACGGCTAAGGTGTTTAGCAGAAGTGATGTAAAAATCAACGCGGCGACAATCCAAATCATAATTATAATAGTAATCGTTATTTTATTTAAGCATTCTGGATAACGTAATTATCATAAGTTTAACGCCATTTTGATGTAAGAATTGATGTAAGAACAGAAGATGCAATTACTTACTCAGATCAAAGAGAATAACTCGTTCTCTGATAAGAAGAGGTAGCTTCTCAACACCTACTATCTTCAACTCCTCATCCGTTATGTTAAAAAACTCCTTCAGTCTTTTAATTTTCTCCTCATCCATTACGAGGACTTCTTTCTCTTCTAGGACGTCTTTGACTTCCTCAACACAGTCACCAAGAACTACAACAACAACCCTGTTTTCTCCCTCTTTCAGCCCGATTTCTATAGCTCTGTTAATTTGCCTTGTTGCTGCAGCGTAAAGCATAATCTCTACCGGCAGAGTCCTCGCAACATTCCTGCCTTCTTTCCATGCACTTATCGCCTTCTTTGCAGCAAGTTCTGCATGTTCTTTATCTGCCAAATAATCTGCGTTCAAAAAAGTTGCACAATTTCCGAATCTTTCGAGAAACCTAGAGATGTCCTCAACCCTCACTACGCCTTGCAGGATTTTCATAGTACTCTCATCACCGATTCCATTCGGATTCCTTTCTCCGTCAGATCATACCTAAGGATTGCTTTTGGAACAAGAACTCTCTTAAGCTTGAGGAATTTCAACCTGCGCTGCACTTCGTTCTCAACCTCCCTAAGTGTCAGTTCAATGACGCCATCTGCAACATGCTTCATTGCCGTTTCCGTTTGTGAATCAAACATGCCCTTTGTAAGAAGGAGAAGATGGACAGCATGGTCTTTCTTTGCTATCGCCGAAAGGTCCTCTATTAGCTTGAAAACTTCCTCTTTATCATAGTGCATCAAGAAAAATGTGAGATTGTTTATGATGAGTCTGTCAAAGCTTTCGGAGCTAAGCAAACTCTTTATCCCGTTAAGGGGATCGTACATCCTCCGCAGAAAGTCGCGGGGTGTCGATGACTGAATTTTTGGAGATACAAAATCGAGGATTTCTAGCTCTTCAATTGCGCTGCCGTTAAGGGGGCGCATGTTCTCCCTTACATAGTCAGCAGGATCGTCTGTTGTTACATAGAGAACTTTTTCACCATTTTTTACCCCCTCAACTGCAAAGTGAAAAGTAAAAACTTCTCCACCTGCTCCAGGATCTTCCAAAATTAAAATAACGCTCCCTTCAGGAAAACCTCCTCGAAGTTGCGCGTCTAAGCTGAGAATGCCTGTTTTAAACTGCTTCATTACGAAAAATTTTGGTCTCATAGAATTTATAAATCTTCCCGTAACAAGGAAATTATGCTAAAGTTCGATGAAAGGGGGCTGATTCCCGTAGTCGTACAGGATGCTGAAACGAAGGAAGTCCTTATGCTAGCCTATGCCAACAAGGAGGCCATAAATAAAACCCTTGAAACGGGCTTTGCGCACTACTGGAGTAGGAGTAGAAAGAAACTTTGGATGAAGGGAGAAACGTCGGGAAACGTTCAGGAAGTTGTTGAGATTCGCGTTGACTGTGATTGCGATGCGATACTGTATATTGTCAGACAAAAAGGTGTGGCCTGCCACACAGGAAACTATTCATGCTTTTTTAGGAGGCTTGAAGATGAAATACGTTGTTGACACGAGCGTATTAATTGACGGAAGGATCTCCCAGCTACTTGAAAAAGGTGAAATTAAGGGGGATATAATAATTCCCGAGGCTGTAATGGCAGAACTTGAAGCTCAAGCAAATTTCGGAAAGATCAGCGGTTTTCAGGGGCTTGAAGAGATTAAAAGGATAAGAGAACTGTCTTCAAAGCTTGGCATAAAGGTGGAGTTTAAGGGTATAAGGCCAACTATCGAGCACGTAAAGCTAGCAAAAGGCGGAGAGATTGACAATCTCATAAGAAAGGTTGCTGAAGAGGAGAATGCCGTGCTCATAACGAGTGATAGGGTTCAGTACTACGTTGCCGTTGCAAGAGGAATCGAAGCGATATACCTCAGGCAGGAGCGCATAAGGCCAGAAGACACAACAATCATGAAGTTCTTCACTCCAGACACGTCGAGCGTCCATTTACGCGAAGGTGTCAAGCCGTTTGCAAAGAGAGGTGAGATTGGAAGGCTTAAACTCGTTGTGCTTAGGGATGAGCCAATGAGCATAGAAGAACTTCAGCGGATTGCTCAGGAAGTAATAGAGGCTGCAAGGCAGGATGAGGACAGCAGCGTTGAAATAGAAAGGCGCGGAGCTACAATTGTACAACTGCGCGATTTAAGAATAGCCATAGCCGAAAGGCCATTTGCTGACAGAATGGAGATAACTGCTGTTAGGCCTGTTGCAAAGCTATCCATCGAAGACTATGGGGTTAGCGAAGAATTGAAGAAGAGATTTATAGAAAAGCAGCGTGGAGTTCTGATTGCTGGGCCGCCTGGTGCGGGCAAGTCGACGTTTGCTGCAAGCGTAGCGAACTTCCTCATGGACCACGGATACTTGGTTAAGACAATGGAGAGTCCGAGAGACTTAATGGTCAGGGACGAGGTAACTCAATACGCTCCGCTCGAAGGAGAAATGCGTCTTACAGCAGACATACTCCTCCTGGTTAGGCCGGATTACACGATATACGATGAGGTTAGAAAGTCCGAGGACTTTCAGGTCTTTGCCGACATGAGGCTTGCTGGAGTGGGCATGATAGGCGTAACACATGCTACGAGGGCAATAGATGCAATACAGAGAATGATAGGAAGAGTTGAACTGGGCGTGATACCTCAAGTGGTAGACACTGTAATATTCATCGATGCGGGCAGAATAACAAAAGTTTATGAGCTCAATTTCACAGTAAAAGTCCCGCACGGAATGTTTGAAGCTGATCTTGCGAGGCCCGTTATAGAGGTAATAGACTTCGAGACGAAAGAAGTAGAGTATGAAATTTACACGTATGGCGAACAGGTAGTTGTAATGCCCGTAAAGATTGGGAGTGCTGCCCTCGAAGCTGTCAAAGCAAGAGTTGAAGGTGTGATAAGAAACTACGTTTCGCACTTTAGCGTTGAAGTGCTGAGCGAGAGAAGGGCAATTGTGAAAGTATCTCCAGACGAGATACCGTCTATAGTTGGCAGGAGGGGAAAGACTATCAAAAAGATAGAGGACCTACTCGGAATGAAAATCGATGTTCAGCCATTAACCGAAAGAAAGGAGGTGGATGTAGAGGAAGCGAACAAGCACTGGATCCTCCATGCCGAAGGTCTTGAAGGAAGAAAAGTCAGAGTTTACGCTGGAGATGAGTACCTCTTTACCGCTTCAGTGGGCAGCAAGGGAGTAATAAAGGTCAGAAAAGATAGAGAAGCGGGCAAAGCAATAAGGTTCGCCCTAATGAAAAGAGACAAAATATACATCGAATACTAGCATGAAGGCTAAATACGTAATACTAGTAATTTATTTCATCGCTGCAATTGCAGCAATAGCAGTCACACCTGAATACAAGGCTGCGGGCATGCAGGCGTTCGAGAACCCCGAAGATGTATCCAACTCTATTCTTTACTTTTCAGCTATTCTGGCATTTACAGCCGTTATACTCATCCTTTCGAGGTTCAAATCCGTACTCAAGTTGATAATGTATGTTTTAATATTCGTATCCATCTACTACGTTTTTTATCCCTTTGCCGGAGTTTTTTCTGCGATTCCTGCCGTAT
>QMZF01000044.1 GCA_003663055.1 Archaeoglobales archaeon
GATGAGTTTCGAACTAAAAGAAGGGATATTCGTACTAGATGAGTTAAAAAATGTAAGTATAAAAGTCGGTAGAGTTATAGAGGAAGAGGAAGAAAAGGAAAAAGAGTGGGAGCCTGCAGGCCCTACACCCAAACCTCATATTCTCGATTTGAGGCACTGGGATCGCAGGTTGCTTGAGCGTTATGAACCTATATACGCTCCGATGCAGGACTTCTGTAATCTATGTACGATGGGGCCGTGCGAGCTATCACGGAACAAAGAGGGGGCATGTGGAATAGACCTAAAGACACAGAAAGCGAGGCTTGTAACTATTGCCTGCCTCATAGGCGCCTCAGCACACGCAGCGCACGCAAGACACCTGCTTGAGTACGCAATAGAGAAGTTTGGTCACGATTATCCCATCGACCTTGGAGGCAATGTGGATATAGAAGCTCCTAATATCAGACTTGTTTGTGGTATAAAACCGAAAACTTTGGGCGATCTTGAAGAAGTTCTGGATTACGTGGAGCAGGGGCTTGTTAGAGTACTTCACACAACGCATACAGGTCAGGAGGAGGATTATATCGATTTTGAGTCGAAAGCTCTTGAAGTCGGTATGCTCGATCACGTTGCGATGGAAACAGCAGACCTAGTTCAGATGGTCGTTTTTGACTATCCAAAAGGCGATCCCAACGCCCCTCTAATAGATATAGGGTTTGGCGTTCTCGAGGTAGATAAACCGGTGATTTTAGTTATAGGCCATAACATACTGCCCGCGAGAAACATAGATGACTACCTGCGGGAGCACGGACTTGAGGATGAAGTCGAAATTGCAGGTTTATGCTGTACAGCGATTGATACAACGCGCTACGATCCGAAGGCAAAGATCGTTGGGACGCTGAGTTACGAGTTGCGAGCGATAAGATCGGGGATTCCCGACGTAGTTGTTACGGATGAGCAGTGTATAAGAGCCGATACATTGCGAGAATGCTCAAGGCTCGGAATCCCGGTAATAGCTTCATCAGAAGCTGCTGCAAGGGGCTTGCCCGACAGAACTCACGAGAATCCGGATGTAATCGTAAACGACCTCGTAAGCGGAAAAGCTAAGGGTGTTTTCATCCGAGATCCAGACAGAGTAGGTGAAATCGCCGTAAGGGTTGCCATAGAAATGAGAAGAAAGAAGGGTAAAAAACCAGCTTTTATGAGCGATGAAGAGCTTAAAGCTGAAATAAGAAAGTGCACAGGTTGCATGGGCTGTGTTTTTGCATGCCCGCATAACCTGAGGATTGATAGAGCTATGGAAGCTGCTAAGAACGGAGATTTTAGCGTTTTCAAAGAAATTGAAGGTAGCTGCATCGCCTGCGGACGATGCGAGCAAGCTTGTCCGAGGGAGATCAGAATAGTCGACGTTATAATGAAAGCAAGCTACGACAGCCTCGTTAACAAAACGGGCAAGATGAGGGCTGGAAGAGGACCAGTCCAAGATACTGAAATAAGAAACGTCGGTCAGCCTATAGTTATGGGAACGATCCCCGGAGTGATCGCCCCGATAGGCTGTCCCAACTATCCCAAGTCAAGAAAGGAGGTTTCGGAAATAATCGAGGAGTTTCTCAAGCGCAAGTACATAGTGGCTACCACTGGCTGCCACGCAATGGACTTAGGCATGTACAAAGACGAAGAGGGTAAGAGCCTGTATGAGAAGTATCCGGGTTCATTCGACGCTGGTGGCCTTGTAAACTGCGGAAGTTGCGTCTCAAATCCGCATATAAGCGGTGCAGCAATCAAAATTGCCAGCATCTTTGCCATGCGCCCGCTTCGTGCAAACTATGCTGAAATAGCGGACTACATTCTGAACAGAGTCGGGGCCGTTGGTTTAGCTTGGGGGCCGTACAGTCAAAAAGCTGCCAGCATAGCAACGGGCTTTAACAGGCTTGGGATACCAGCAGTCGTTGGGCCCCATGCTGCGAAGTACCGCAGAGCCTACATCGGCAAGATCTGGAAGAGGGAGAAGTGGTGGGTTTACGACATAAAAACAAAGAAGCGCATTAATGTGGAGCCTTGCCCCGATGCACTACTTATTGCCGCCGAGACTAAAGAGGAGGCAATAGTACAACTTGCAAGGCTGTGTATAAGGCCTGCGGATACCCACATGGGCAGGCAGATAAAGCTGACACACTACATAGAGCTGAGCAAGAAATACTTGGGCTGTTTGCCCGATGATTGGCATCTATACGTAAGAACTGAAGCCGATCTGCCACTCAAGATGAAGGAAGAACTGCTCAAAATACTCGAAGACGAACACGGCTGGAAGATCGATTGGCAGAAGAAGAAGATACTAGAGGGGCCGATAAGGCACTACGATTCGGGCTTCAACCCGACAATACTTGAAGAGGTCTTTGATAAATATAGGTGATAAAATGGCTGTTAGAAAACGAAGACCCCCAGAAAAACTGTTTAATTCAGCAGATGTCCAAGCCAGTAGATCCGCTAAAATTATAAAACCGGATGTACTGGCGAAGATGGTCAAAAAGGCAAAAAATCCTGTACTCATAACGGGCGGAAGGCTACTCGAGGATGAAGCACTCGTAGACTATGCTGTTAAAATACAGCGCTGCGGTGTTGCAATAATAGCTACCGGGGCATCGAGTAAGCCGCTCTTGGAGAGAGGCGTTAAACCCGATTCCTGTGTTTTTACCCTGCATCACATCACGCAGTTTTTGTTAGATGCCGAGTGGCAGGGATTCAAAGGTAAACCCTATGATCTGGCTCTATTCCTCGGCTTTGAACCGTACTACCTTTCAAGAATGCTGTCAGCTTTAAAGCACTTTTCTAAGCTAACAACGGCAAACATAGATGCCTTCTACCAGCCTCACGCCAGATTCAGCTTTCCAAACACTCTTGACTTGCACCACGAAATACTGGAAGAATTTGTTTCTGCCCTTGGAGGTGGCAGCATTGGAAAGAAAGAAGATTGATGTCAAGGCTATAAAAAAGGATGTAAAGGAGAAAGTTAGCGTTGGAGAAGAGGACTTCCCCTTCGACATCTCTCCGATGTACGAGGGAGAGAGGATAAGGAAGGGAGAAATGTACGTAGAGCTTGGCGGTCCCAAGCAACCTGGCTTTGAGCTAGTTGTAGCCTTGCCCATCGATCAAGTTGAGGACATGAAGGTCACGCTTCTAGGCAGCGACCTCGATGAGCTCGAAGAGGGGCAAGCACACCCATATGCGATGATATACTACGTTGCGGGTTCACAGATTGATATGGACTTAGAACCGGTAATAGAACGAAGAAACCACGACTTTCAGAACTTCATAGAGGGCTACATGCATTTAAACCAGCGATACGACATCTGGGTGAGAATAGGCAAGAATGCTATAGATAAGGGACTTAGAAGTCTTACTCAGATAGCTAAGGCGACGATGATGCTGTTCAAGAACGAGATGCCCTTCATCGAGAAAATTGAAGCCCTTTACATAACAGACGGAGAAATTGTGGAAAAACTGCTTAAGGAGTACGCGATGCCGATCTATGAGGAAAGAGATGCAAGAATAGAAGCCCTTCACGACGAGGATGTCGATGAGTTCTACTCCTGCACGCTCTGCCAAAGCTTTGCCCCAACAAACGTCTGCATAATAAGTCCAGACCGCCCTTCGCTGTGCGGAGCAATAACTTGGTTCGATGGGAGGGCAGCCGCAAGAGTTGATCCAGAAGGGCCAAACAGAGCTGTACCAAAAGGCGAACTAATCGACCCGATTGGTGGAGAGTACACAGGAGTTAACGAGTTCGCAAAGGAGGAAAGCGGTGGTGAATATACAAGAATAAAGCTCCATAGCTTTTTCGAATACCCGCATACGTCTTGTGGGTGTTTTGAGGTTATAGGCTTCTACATGCCCGAAGTTGACGGAATTGGCTGGGTGCACAGAGGGTATGCCGAACCGGCTCCCAACGGTCTTACGTTCTCAACCATGGCTGGGCAGACTGGAGGGGGTAAGCAGATAGTTGGCTTTTTAGGCGTTGGTATCGGATACTTCAGAAGCAAGAAGTTTATACAGGCCGATGGAGGATGGTATAGAGTTGTCTGGATGCCAAAAGAGCTTAAGCAGAGGGTCGAGAAGTTTATACCCGACGACATGAGGGACAAGATCGCTACCGAGGACGAAGCCAAAACGATTGAAGAACTAAAAGAGTTCCTTAAAAGGGTTAACCATCCAGTCGTTACGGGTGTTGTTAGGCCTGTTGATGGCAAGAAGATTACGGAAGGATGGGTGGAGGAGAGGAGAGTGGAGGAAAAAGTGGTTGAAAAGGCAGAAGTTGAAGAAGCCCCCCAAGTACCCACACCCAGCGTGAGCATATCGCCGATGCCGGGCATAAGGCTTGTGATAAAGAACGCAAACATCTACATAGACAAGATAGTTCTCAGAAGGAAGAAAGAGGGGGAGAAAAGCTGATCATAGCAGTCACGGGGAAGGGTGGAACAGGAAAAACGTTGGTGGCTGTGCTTTTAGTCTACTTTCTATCGAGGAAGTACAGAGTTCTTGCCGTTGACGCTGACCCAGACTCCAACCTTGCAGATGCCCTTGGAATAGAAGGTTACAAAACTCTCGGAGAGATAAGGGAGCTCTTTCAGCATAGTAGAGACGACTTTGGTACGATGAGCAAGGAAAGCTGGCTTAAAGGGAAAATTTATGGAGAAGTCATCTTCGAGGCTGACGACTTCGATGTGTTGATTATGGGCAGACCTGAAGGGGAAGGCTGCTACTGCTTTACCAACAATATGCTCAGGGCTATCCTCAGGAAGCTTATGAGACATTATGATGTCGTAGTAGTTGATTGTGAGGCCGGGCTTGAGCACATAAGTAGGAAGACCATAGATAGCGCTGATGTAATCCTCGTTGTCACCGATGCTTCAAGAAAAGGTTTCAAGACGGCTTCAAGGATAAGAGAGCTAGCAAAAGAGCTCGGACTTAAGGCAAAAATGTACCTTATAGCGAACAAAGTTAGAGAGGGTGAAGAAAACGTAATTACTCGGTATGCAAAAAGCGAAGGATTTCGACTCCTCGATATTTTACCGTACGATGAAGAAGTTGCTAAGGCGGACTTAAAGGGGTTGCCAATCCCATTAGATTGCAGGGTTGCAAAAAAAGTTGAAAAGCTTGCTGGGGTGTTGATTTGTGAAGCTAACCCTTGAAGAGTTTTTTAAGCTGCTCAGTCAGTACGAAATTGAAGAGATAGAGGGATTAAGACTTGAAGGAGATATAGAGATTGAATTAGAGGAGGGTAGCTTTGCCGGAGTTCTTGCCGAGGTTGCGAACGAAATAAACCTTGCTATTCAGCACTTGAACAACGCATTGGCTAAGCTCGGTATATCTCCGGCTTTGCAACCTCAAGTAGAGAGATTAGAAGGGAAAGTTTTACTGGAAAGAAAGTTTGAACCCTTTCGTGTAAGCTACTCAACGGCTATTCAAGAAGTCCAGCTTGGTGCGAAGAGGAGTGAGGGTGGAAGCAGAGAAAGTGTCGTGAAGCTTGGGGGAGAAAAAAGCTTGCCATTCTATCTTTTCGATTCTCCACAACCAAACCTGCCAGTAATATCAATAGACGTATTTGACAAGCCCATACCACTCCCAAAGGCTGTAAGAGAACATTATGGTGATGTGATGGAAGATCCCGCAGAATGGGCAAAGAAGGCTGTGAAATTTGGGGCTGACGTTGTTACAATCCACCTCGTCAGCACAGACCCGCTACTCGACGACACCCCGCCGAGCGAAGCAGCGAAGGTAGTTGAGGAAGTGCTGCAAGCCGTAAAGGTGCCTATAATCGTTGGAGGGAGTGGAAACAAAGAAAAAGACCCGGTTGTTCTTGAAAAAGCTGCAGAGGCGGCAGAAGGAGAGAGAGTTCTCCTAGCGAGTGCAACACTGGACATGGACTGGGAAAGAATTGGAAATGCTGCAAAGAAACACAACCAAGTAGTGCTTTCGTGGACCCAAATGGACATAAACAACCAAAAAACCTTAAACCGCTATTTGCTTAAACGCCTCAAACTGCCAAAAGATAGCCTCGTAATGGATCCCACAACTGCAGCCCTTGGATATGGTTTAGATTATGCTTACACGAACATGGAAAGGATAAGGTTGGCCGGTCTTAAGGGTGATGAGGATCTTGCATTTCCAATTTCGAGTGGTACAACGAATGCGTGGGGAGCAAGGGAAGCATGGATGAAGGATTCGCCAATAGAGGGCGACACTCCATGGGGGCCCAGGGAGCTTAGAGGGCCGCTGTGGGAAATAGTCACGGGTTTGACGTTATCTCTTGCAGGCGTTGACTTATTCATGATGATGCACCCCGCAGCGGTTGCGGTTATGAAAGAGCTCATATCCACTCTGTGTGGTAAAAAGAACAAGATAGAAACGGGGGACTGGGTGGAGGCGGAGATATGAAGGTTAAAAGCCCCCTTGAGATATACAAGCTCCTTCCCAAGACGAACTGCAAGGAGTGCGGTTACGACACTTGCATGAGCTTCGCTGCCCACATAATAGATAGAACTGCGAAACCTGAGGATTGCAAACCCCTCGTCGAAGCTGCGAAGCATGATGAAGAAGCAAGACGAAATCTCGAAAAGCTGATAGAGTTAACGTCTCCTGAAATAGACGAGGTTGTCATCGGAAAAGAACTGAAGATTGGTGGGGAAGAAGTACTTCACAGGCACGAATTAACGTTTTTCAACCCTACGGCTTTATTCTTTGACGTTAGCGACACAATGGACGATAAAGAGATCGATGAAAGGTGTAGCAGGGTTGTTGAATACAGGAAGTTCTACGTAGGTAGGTACCTCACCCTCGATGGCATAGCTGTCAGATGTACATCTAGAAACCCTGAAAGGTTTGCAGAAGTTGCAAAAAAAGTTGCTGGATACGGAAAGCCAATGATTCTTGTTAGCTTAAGTGAGGAATGCATGCGTGCAGCGCTTAAAGCTGTTAGCGATTGCAATCCCCTTATCTACGCTGCAACACCTGAGAACTGGAGGGGGTTTCTTGACTTAGCTCTCGAGTTCAAGGTTCCCGTTGTAGTCAGGAGTTCCGATCTCAATACGCTGAAAAGTCTCGCAGCGACGTTTAAATCTGAGGGTGTTAAAGTCGTTCTCGACCC
>QMZF01000045.1 GCA_003663055.1 Archaeoglobales archaeon
AAAAAGAGGTGAAATACTATGGAGAAGAAAATAATAAAAATATGGTATGATAAAGAGGGGGATTATCTCGAAGTTTTGTTTGAGCGGAAAAAAGGATACTTCAGAGAAACGGAAAATGATGCAGTAATGGAAAAAGTTGATGAAGAAGGAAATGTCATCGGTTTCTCCATTTTAAAAGTAAGTGCATTGAAAGAAAAACCACTTTCAATAGAACTTAAAAGCCACGTCGCCTAACAGGATATAATCAAAAGTAGCGAGGATAAGAATTCACAAAGTTCTTGGAGCCAATTTAAATGCTTTGTAGATTATAAAAAGTGAGGGTCAATTTGATAAAATCAAAAATTCTTGGAGAAAAAAAGGATTTGGAGAAATTACATGGATGATAAATATATTTCTATATCTGTAAAACACAAAAATTGTTATGTTAATAATTTCGCGCATCCTCTAGAATATAGGAGTAATAAAATGCCACCGCTCCGGTGACTTCGTTGCCTTGCCTTCGCTCGGTCACTTAACAGCGGATAAAGGGTTCACCTTCGGCTACCAAAACCCACGAAGTGGGTTTCGTTTATCCACTATCCGTTATACCAATAATATAGAACCCTTAAGTTTAAGAGTAAAGAGTTTTTAATGTGAGTATGAAAATCAAAGAAGTTGAACTGCTAAAGAGAAGGGCTTTGAACTTCCTCGAATATGCAAAAATCCAGCTGAAAGGAGAAGCTTATGATTTGGCGAGCTTCAGCTCGGAACAGGCAGCTCAGTTATATCTGAAAAGCCTAATACTCCAGCTTAGCGGAGAAATTCCAAGGACACACTCGATTAGAGAACTTCTAAGAATAATTGGGGAGCTCACAAACAGACAGGAGGAAGTCAAAGAATTTATTAGAGAAAACAGGATTAGGTTAAGGCTCCTTGAGAACGCATACATCGAAAGCCGCTATCTGCCAATAGTTTATGAAAAAGAAGATGCCGAAGTAATTGTTGGCATAGCAAAAGAGGTGATAGACTTTGTGGGATCTCTCTGTGAGAACTAATATGCTGAAGGAATACAGGAAGTACTTGCCGGAAATAGTCAGGACTTGTAGGAGAGTGTTGGGCGAATGCGAGATTTATGTTTTTGGTAGCATTCTCGATGCATACACCGGTGGAAGTGACATCGATGTTTTGATATGTTCAAGAAATCTTCCTGAGAAATTAATAGACAGAGCAAGAATTATAGCCGAGATAGAGAACGTTTTACCGGTTTTTCATCCCTTTGAATTCCATCTTGTTACTGAGGAGGAGTTTGAATTCTATAAAAGACACGTAGAGAAACTTGAAAGGATCAGTTAATCAATGCTGTTTTATTTACAAATTTTAACCCGGTTATTGTTGCTTTGAATGACAGGCTTCGGTATTTTGAAGAGTCAGTCATGGAGTTTGTGAGTTTGCAATACCGCAGCGTAACTTAACTTTACAAATAAATAGTTAAGCATTTGCTTTGGAGCGGGTAGGGCGGTCGGTTTCGGAGGGCAATACTGTGCTCCCGATTCTCGCTGTAGTTGCTGGAATTCTATTTCTCTACATCTGTAAAAGGAGCGTAGACGAGATAATGGAGGATGAGAGGGTTCAAAGAGTTAGTGAAAAGCTGCCAAAAAGACACTGCAGATTTTTGCTATATTATCTGTACTTGGCGCCTTAGTTGTGGCTGGGTAAAGATGGCTGGTAAAGAGCACTCTTCTGACTTAGCAACAGTTTGGTTTTGTGCTTGCGTACTTGCATGTATGCCGTGCGCACTATTATCTTCTACGGCTACTACAGTAGGAAGTACGGGGGCTAAACATGAAGAACAGGCTCAAGGTTTACAGGGCCATGCACAACCTGACGCAGGAAGAACTGGCAAAGAAACTCGGTGTTACGAGACAGACGATAATAGCTATAGAGAAGGGCAAGTACGACCCATCTTTAGAGCTTGCCTTTAAAATAGCGAGGTTCTTTGGAGTTAGAATAGAAGATATTTTTTATATATGAAGAGCGGAAAAGTCTACGGAAAAGTAGTCACGGGAAGTACCTGAAGTCCGCGAGCTCCTCGTACTTCTCTGCTTGAACTTTCCTTCTAACCCCCTCTAGATACATCTTCGCTGCTTCCGTCGCTCCTATTCTGTTGAGCGGTTGGTTGTTATTGCCACACTGGTAGCTGTAAGTACAGCGGGGGCAACCATCAATGCGCTGACATTCGCAACTCTTAAGCACCTCATAGGCAATTTCAAAAGCCCTGTCGAGTCTTTTAAAGAGCAGTTTACTCAATCCTGAGCCGCCGAGGGTTGCATCGTAGACGAATATGTCTCCTTCTGGCGTTGAGATCCCACCCATCTGCTGGCTCCCCCCGCCAGTAAGCGCATCGCTCGCCTCTATTAGCACATGCTCCAAAGCGTGGAAGCTGCCGGCATAGAAGTCCTCGTAATCCATCGGAGGTGGAAAAGGCGAAGCGAGCAGAAAACCTTTCGTGGGAAACGTGTAGCTCACCTCATCAATGTATCTGGTTCTCTTCTTTTCTTTTGAGAACAAATCCTTCTCGATGTAGCCGAAGACAGTCATGGTTATCTCGAGGGAGCAGTAAACTGCCGAACCATCGAGCTTAATTTCTTCAACCCTCGTTATTCTGGGCAGCGAGACGTATAGCGGATCGGTGATTTCGTTGCCATGCTTGTACTCCTCGAGCACAGCTTCTCTCCTCTTCATGTCTAGGGATATGCACCTTAGCCTCTCGCCGTTGTGTATGATTATGCTGCCCGGGAAGAGCTCCTTTATCGCGATTGGCAAAACTCTCTCGCCTATAACGCGTCCATCTTTAATCATCTTCACGTTCTCGCCGATTCCACGCATGTTAAAGTGTTTCATGAACTCTTTTGCAGCATCCGAAGCAACGTAAACACCATTGAGTTCAACAAGCAATCCTTTTTCTAGAAGCCATCTTATGGCATCTTTCCACTCCTCCCTAACTTCGTCAGCCCTTAATGGCTCCTCCAAGCACATGGAAAGGAGCTGATAGCGCATAACTTCTTCGTTGAACTTTTCCGCATATCCGAAGGCTTCATCCTGGAAGTAGTCTTCCGGTTTGCCTTTGTAGTACGTGCTTATCGAGTCCTCCTCCCTCAGTAACAGAACACCAACGCTTTCCTGCCCCTTTCTTCCAGCTCTTCCAACTCTCTGCAGGAAGGTTGAATAGTTCACGAGCTCCGAAACGACCGCATCTACATCACCTATATCTATTCCGAGCTCGAGTGTTGGCGTTGCAACAACGACCTTCAGCTTTCCCTCCCTGAAAGCACTCTCAACTTCAAGTCTCACATCTTTTGGCAGTCCGCTTTTATGAACTGCAGCCCTCACACCCTCTTTATTGAGGATCCATGCTGTTGTTTCGACGCTCTTGTAGCTGTTTCCGAAAACGAGAACTTTTTTCCCTGCCAGAGCCCTAACTATCTCCTTTATTGAGGAGTATATGCTCGGGGTGTAGCGCATGATGAAATGCAGCAAAGCTTTGCGATGATCTCCGTGGATGTGGACGAATGGTCTCTCGAACAGCTCTTCAGCGAAATCCTTCGGGTTTGCTATAGTTGCTGAGGCGCAGGCTATTTGGAATTCGGAGAAGCGTGAAAGTCTCTTTGCGAGATAGTAAATGTTTGAACCGAGCAAGCCTGTGTAGCTGTGAAGTTCATCGATAGCAAGGAAAACAACATCTTTTACGACTTTTCTGAAAGCGGACGTATTTCTGAGATGGTAGTCGATCATGTCCGGGTTTGAGAGTATCACATCTGCTTTACCGCCAAATACAGCTCTTCTCTCCTCATATCCTGAATCTCCATCGAATCTGACTGCGTTAAGGCCTACAGAGGATGCATAATATTTTATTTTCATTTCCTGATCTCTTGCGAGGGCTTTTGTCGGATAAACGATTAAAGCTCTCCCGCCTCTGCTCACTTTTTCAAGCAAGGGGAGAACAAAAGCCTCAGTTTTGCCGAAGCCTGTTGGGGCCGTTACTACTACATTTTTACCCCTTCTAAGCTCTTTTATAGCTTCAGCCTGAAATGGATAGAATTTTAATATGCCTCTCCTTTTCAAAGCTTTTTCAAGGAATGCGGGAAGCTCGAGCTCTTCGACAGGTACATTAGGCTCCGCATTGTACGGCTCGAACGCTCTGTAGAGCACGATTTCGTCTTCGGTATCGAAAATGGGTCTAAGCTCATCATGCGGGCAAAGCTTGAGATTTCTCTGCCTGATGGTCTCTTTTCTGCACACGCATCTCCGCTTGAGCATTCCACACTTTGGGCAAAATAAATCATCTATTTCTGACATCAGATGGACTTCATCCTTTCTGCATATAGTCTTAGGGTAAATTAAGTTTAAGAAAATCAAACTTTTAGTATGATTATAATGGGAAGAGTTGGCAAAAAAGCCAGGAGATGCTGTAGTATTTAAAGTAGAGGCGGAAGAGTCTTCATAGAGAAGATAGAGAAAATAAAGGATATACTCAAATCCTAAACCTGTTGAACGCAGCGTTGAGTTTCAGAGAAAGCTGAGGGAGGCTGTTAAAAATAGACGCGCAGCGATTGTTGCGAAGAATACTCATGCCATAGACGATGGTAAAGTTAAAGGAACAGTTAAAGGAACTGTTTCTACGATCGTTGTAGCAGAGTATTGAGATTCTATCAGAATGAGGAATGCCGGGAAGCTGAGAGATTCTTTGCGTCGTGCAAAGGTAGGAATTGCCAAATGAATGCCGAAGTAGCAAGAAAAGCTGCGAAGTTGAAGGAAACAAGCATAAACTTCAGATGCGATATGGTTGCCACTTTGGGAGCTGACTGCCTAGTTACAATGGATGATGAAATATGGATGATGAAATACTGAAAAAAGCAGAGAAGTGATGGTCCAAGTCCTGAAGAATTCTGCAGGAGATTTCTTTAAACGATAAATCTGTAAGGTAGTTTTTGATGTTCTTAGTTACTCTGCTGGGGCTACTGTTAGGATGGTTTTGAGTTGTTCACCCTTTAAGTGGCCTTAGGAACCCGAATGTTTCTTGAAATAGTAGGTAGGATCAGTGGCAGGAAGTCTTCTGATGTTTCGATGATTGCTGGGATTTATGGGTTTAATCGTTGTTGCAGGAAGGCAGGAACGTACAAGTTTGAGTCATAACAGTCGACCATTAAAGATACGCGTTTGAGGGCAACTCAGCCACCACAACAGGTTTTTTAACCACTAGATCAAAGCAAGTCCAATGTCCATATACGCCTTTGCAGAGGTTGAAGAAGGAAAGGCAAAGCGAATTTACGCTTCAGCCCGATATCCTTCAAGGCAAGCTGGTAACGTTTTCTGCGATGCAGACGAATTGATCTGTTCAGAAGATTCTCCCTTGAAAATAAAAGGCCCTTACGCGTTCGTTGCCTTTAAAGCAAGGTATGTGCTTGCTTCGAGGGATGTTCTCGGAAGCAGACCCCTCTACTATAGCCCAGAGGAGTTTGCGTTCTCCTCCTTCAAAAGCTATTTTGACGGCGAGGCGATTGAGCTCATGCCGGGTGAAGTTCTAAAGTTGAACTACGATGGTAGCATCGAAGAAAGAAAGTTCTACAGCTTTCATGATGTCTTTAGGAAGGAGGAGGCAAGTACAGATGAACTCGTTGAAAGGATAGAAAAATCGCTAGAAACTTTTAAACCCAGCGCTTCGTGCCTGGCTTTTTCGGGCGGCGTTGACTCATCACTACTTGCTGCCATGTACGATGTCCAGCTCATCAGCGTCACTGCAAGCAGGGAGGAGGAAGAACACGTTAAGCGGGCTGCAAAACTTCTTAGCAAGGACATCGAAATCTTCAGGTTTGGCGAGCGGGAAGTAAGAGAAGCGTTGCCTGAGGTAATTAAAACAATTGAAACAACTAACCCGCTGCAAGTCTCGATAGGTGTTCCCATATACCTTGCAATGAAATTTGCGAAATCCCTTGGCTACAGCCGTATAATATTTGGCCAAGGAGCTGACGAGCTATTTGGGGGCTACAAACGCTACGAATCTTTAAGTCATGAAGAACTCGAAAATGCACTGATCAGCGATGTAAAAAACATAGGCAAGAACAACCTTGTAAGAGATGTAAAGCTTTCTTATAGGACAGAAATGAAGATTTTAACTCCTTATCTGCAATGGGACGTCATATCGGCTGCGATAAGCATTCCTACCGACATGAAGGTGAAAAGAGAGAACAACAAGGTTGTGAGAAAGTACATTCTAAGGCAGATAGCAAAGAAGTACATTCCAAACGAACTAGCGTACAGGGATAAGAAGGCGGTGCAGTACTCTACAAAGACAACTAAGATTCTTGAAAAGCTTGCAAAGCAGGCAGGAATGGGCTTGGATGAATATTTGGTAGATTTCAAACGCCAATAACATCAAGGATGAACCTCGCAAGTCTCCTTTCGTCTTCCCTCTTTTTCATCAGTACGTTCGTCCTAAAAACTTCCACGTTCCTTTTAACGCTATCGCCGTTATGAATTACTATGGCATCGAGAAAGTCGGAATAGCAGTCAACGACTCCTGAAGGCGATACTTCGAAACCCTTTGCCCTCATGAGCTTCGCTGCAGGCCCACTCACTGCTTTACTACCAATTATGGGCGAAACCGCAATTACTGTCCTCTTCCTCAAAAGCTCTTTTACACCTTTAACGGACAGGATCGGCATTACGCTCGTTATAGGATTGCTCGGGCCAATAACGACGGCTTTGCTGTTTTTTATAGCTTTTTCAACATCCTTTGTCATTCTTGCCATCTCTATCCCTTTAAACACGACATCTATAACTTCAGGCTCTCCTCTTTGCTTTACCCAGAACTCCTGAAAGTGCATCTCACCCTCTGGCGTTATTACATGCGTTGCCACTTCTTCCTCGCACATGGGTAGCACTTCTTGCTTTACTCCATATCGCTTTGCAAGTTCTTTTGTTGCTGTGGTTAGTGAATAACCAGCCCTCAGCAACTCGCTCCTCAAGATATGTGTTGCCCTATCTGCATCGCCTATCATAAGCACTTCATCGCATCCC